>CAYMRW010000162.1:0-5705 GCA_964392825.1 uncultured Rhodobacterales bacterium | reverse complement strand
GTTGGGGGCGAGCGCGGCGTAGCGGACCCCCGGCCGCCGCGCGATCCCCGCCAGCACCTCGGCGCCGTCGGCCATCTGCGGCACGCGCTTCGGGCTGACGAAGCTCGCGGCCTCGATGCGCCGGAACCCCGCGCCCGACAGCAGGTCGATCAGCGCGATCTTCTCCGCCGTCGGGATCGGCCGCGGCTCGTTCTGCAGCCCGTCGCGCGGGCCGACCTCGACGATCTCCACGGGCCCGGTCATGCCCGCACCCCCCGCATATCGACGGGAGAGCCGCAAGGTCCGTGTTCTTGCATCGCGCAGCGTCCGGACGCTGCCCGCAGGCTGACGTTGCCGTGCCGTCTCATTCCCAGGCCTCGTAGAAGTCGCGGGCGTAGAGGCCCTCCCCTGGCGCCGGCAGCGCGGACCGGAACGCCGGCCGCTCGGTGATCCGCGCGTACCAGCGTTCGGTCTCCGGAAAGTGGTCGAGACGGGCGAAGTGGCGCGCCATGTAGACCGCCTGACCGACCGCGATGTCGGCGGCCGAGAAACCGCTCGTCAGGAGGTAGTCGCGGTTCTCCACCGGCGTCGAGAGCCGCCCCTCGATCGCCGCGTAGCACTTCCCGAGCCGCTCCGCCTCGATCCGCATGAGCAGCGGCGAGCGCATGTCGTCGCGGTAGAGCACGATATGCTGCTGGGTCAGGGCCGCGACGTGCTGGCTCACCGTCTCGGCGAAGTGCAGCCAGATCAGCCAGTCCGGCCGGTCGATCTCGCCGGGCGCGCGGCCGAGCCCCCGTTCCGGGAGCCGCTCGCAGAGGATCTCGATGATTGCCCCCGACTCCCAAAGCACCTCACCGTCGATCTCGACCGACGGGATGCGCCCGACCGGATGAACCGCCAGATACTCTTCGGCGCGGAGCGACTTGTCGAACGGCCGCGCGACGAGCCGGTACTCGACGCCCAGCTCCTCCAGCAGCCAGAGCACCCGCATCGACCGCGACTGGGGAACATGGTGCAGCGTGATCATCGACGGGCGCTCCGTCCTCCCGGCCGCCCCAGAAGCCGCCAAACCGTCCCGGAAGGCAAGCGGCCATGGACCTGCCGCCATCCGCAGGGCCCGCCGGGAAGGCGCCCCTTCCGGCACAGGTCGAGCCCGTGAGCCGACACTCAGGCCACGGGGCTCGTCCCGGCGAAAACGTGGCCTCGCCGCGACGCCGAAGATCGGCGGCGTGCCGGCAACCGCGGCGGTTGACCAACGACCCCCCCGAGCGGCCCATCCGCTCGGACTCCGCCAACAGCCGATGCCCGGAACCGGCGACGGGGATTGCACGGGGCAACCCGGAATGTGCGAGGGCGCATCGCGGTATTGCCTGACGGCCCGAGTGCCGGCCGGGGCCGGCAGCAAGCCGACGACGCGCCTCAGTGCGCAGGGTTCAGTCCTCGAGCCGGACCAGCGCCGTCCCGGCCTCGACCTGATCGCCTGCGGCGGCCAGCACCGCGGCGACGACGCCGTCACGGGGCGCCTTGAGGGCATGCTCCATCTTCATGGCCTCGAGGACGGCGAGCCGCTGACCCGCGACGACCGCGTCCCCGACGGCGACCGCGAGTTCGCGCACGAGGCCCGGCATCGGCGCCACGACGTCACCCTCGTGTCCCGCCGCCGCGGCCCCTCGGTCCAGTGGATCGGGGATCGTCCAGGCGAGCGACCTGGCACCGAAGGCGAAGACCTCCATCCCGATCCGCTCGACGCGGACGTCCTGCCGAAGCCCGTCGACCTCCCATCCCCGGTCGCGCCGCGCGACGGCGTGCCGGTCGGCGTCGATCTCCGCCGTGTAGGCCCCGGGCGCCCTCACGCTCACCCATGCCTCGATCGGGCAGGCACCCGCCAGCCGGATCGGATGGCGCAGCGGCGTCCACTGCGTGAAGCCTTCGAGCGGCGCGGCGTCGAGGCCGGAGGCGGCCACCGCGACCACGGCGGCCAGCGCCGACGGCACCCCCTCGGCGGCGGTCAGCGCCGCCAGATCGCGGTCGATCAGGCCGGTATCGACGTCGCCCGAGCGGAACGCCGGGTGGTCGAGCAGGGCGCGGAGGAAGTCGATGTTCGTGACCGTTCCCGCGACCTCCGTCGCCGCCAGCGCCCGCGCCAGGCAATTGACGGCGATCTCGCGCGTGGCCCCATGACAGATCACCTTGGCGATCATCGGGTCGTAGTGCGGCGTGATGCTGTCGCCCTGGCGCACCCCGCTGTCGACCCGCGCGGCCTCGGCAAAGCGCAGATGCGCAAGCCGCCCCGTCGCGGGCAGGAACCCGGCCGCGGCATCCTCGGCATAGAGCCGCGCCTCGACCGCGTGCCCCGTCAGGCGAAGATCCTCCTGCCGCGCCGGGATCGGCTCGCCCGCGGCCACGCGCAGCTGCCATTCGACGAGGTCGACGCCCGTCACCGCCTCGGTCACCGGGTGCTCGACCTGCAGGCGGGTGTTCATCTCCATGAAGAAGAAGCGATCGGGCCTCAGCCCCTCCGAGGCGTCGGCGATGAACTCGACCGTCCCCGCCCCGGCATAGCCGATGGCCTCGGCCGCGCGCACCGCCGCCGCGCCCATCTCCGCCCGCATCTCGGGGGTCATGCCGGGCGCCGGCGCCTCCTCGATGACCTTCTGGTGCCGCCGCTGCAGCGAGCAGTCCCGCTCGAAGAGATGTACCGCGCGGTTGCCGTCGCCGAAGACCTGCACCTCGATGTGCCGCGGCGTGCCGACGTACTTTTCGATCAGCACGGCGTCGTTGCCGAAGGCGCCTCGGGCCTCGGCCCGGGCGGAGGCCAGCGCCTCGGCGAACCCCGCCTCTGCCTCGACCCGGCGCATCCCCTTGCCGCCGCCGCCGGCCACCGCCTTGATCAGCACCGGCCAGCCGATCCGCGCCGCCTCCTGCGCCAGCCGCACGTCGGCCTGGTCGCGACCGTGGTAGCCCGGCACCACCGGCACCCCCGCCTCCTCCATCGCCGCCTTGGCCGCGTCCTTCAGCCCCATCGCCCGGATCGCCGCCGCCGACGGGCCGATGAAGACCAGTCCCGCCGCCGTCACCGCATCGACGAAGTCGGGGTTCTCGCTGAGGAACCCGTAGCCCGGGTGGATCGCCTCGGCGCCGGTTTCGCGCGCGGCGGCGACGATCGCATCCCCGTCGAGGTAGCTTTCGGACGGCGCCGGCGGCCCGATGCGCACCGCGACGTCGGCCATCTCGACATGCAGGGCGGCGGCGTCGGCGTCCGAGTAGACCGCCACCGTCTCGACGCCGAGGCGCCGCGCCGTGCGCATCACCCGGCACGCGATCTCGCCGCGGTTGGCGATCAGGATCCTGCGGAACATGGCATCTCCCCCGGGAAGCCCCGCGCAGATGCCTAGTGCCAATCCCGACCGGCCGCCAGCGCGTCGCGGCGGCCAGGAGCTAGCGCGGGGTCTGCCGTGCCGATACCCCGGAGGCGTCGTCCGCGACGGCCGCCGCGGCGGCCCATCCTTCCGCCGCGTCGTCTCGGGCGAGCGCGGCGCACCAGCCCGCACGCCGTCCGCCGTCGTAGGGGCGCGCATGGCCCGCAGCGATCATCTCGGCCGCCGCGTCGCGCCCGTCGAAGCTCAGCGCGACGAGCGCGCGGCCGTAGCGGTCGCGTCCCTCGCGCACGAAGCCGACCCGCTCCGACGTTTCGGCGAGGTGCGCCATATGCCGCCGCGCCGCCTCCGCCGCCTGCCGCTCCGCCTCGCAGCCCGGGCTGAACAGTTCCGGCGTGTCGAAACCCGTCAGGCGCGCGCTCTCGCGCGCCCGCGCGCCGCAGACCATCCCCACCGTGTCGCCGTCGACGACGTCGACGATCCGGCAGGCCGCGTCGTCCGGCCTGATCCCGTCCGCGGACGGATCGACCGCGTGGCCGACCCGTCCCCCTGGCTGAACCGCCAGGCCCGCCAGCACCAGCACGCTCGCCAAGGCGATCCCGACCCAGGGCGGCGACTTCGAGGGGCATGCTGCCGATTGCGGTTGCATGGGCCGAAGAGAAGGCGCGAACCGGTTTCGACTTGGTTAACGCATGCCGACATCGGCTCCGCCTTCGACGCGACGGGCCGCCCCCGCCTCACGCCCGGCGTCCCGGTCCGGGGCGGCCTACCGGTCGCCCGGCACGGCGCTCTGCCATCGACCGGGCCGGTCGGACATGGCGCCGGGCGTGTCCCCTCCCCCGCACCAGCCCGCCCGCGGGCCGCCCTCGTAGGGCCGGGCAAGACCTGCGGCGAGCATCTCGCGCATGACCGGCACGCCGTCGACCGCGAGGCCGACGAGCGCGCGGCCATAGCGGTCGTATCCGCGCCGGACCACCGTCAGCCGCTCGCCGCGCCAGAGCATGAGCCGCAGATGCCACGTCGCCCGTAGCGCCATCTGCGCCTCGCGCAGGCAACGCGGCCTGAAGAGCTCCGGCGTGTCGAAGCCCGTCAGCCGCGCCCGCTCCGGCGCGCGTCCGGGGCACCAAGAGCGTCACGGTATCGCCGTCGACGACCGAGATCACGCGGCAGCCGACGGCGGCGGCGCGCGAGCCCCCGAACGAGCCCCCGAGTGCGGGCCTCATCGCGGCGCTCACGGCGTCTCCGACGCTCGGCAGCACCACGAGGCCGAGAAGCGCCGCCGCGATCACCCCGCCGAGATAGCGGCGAGGATCACGCGAACGCCGGCGTCGCGGCAGTCCCGTCGGATCCCACCGCCTCGGTCGCGCACGGGCGAGGCGCAGGGTTCTGACGCGGCGTCGCATGGGGCGTGCAGCCTAGGGTCGTTAGATGAAGGAACGGCTACCCGCCTAGGGCCGCGAGCGCCCGGCGATGGTGCTCGGCGCTCTCCTCGGAGAAGCAGCAGAACGTCACCTCGACCTCGCCCCGGTGCTCGGCGACGGTGCGGACCGCCACTTCGGCCGCGCGCCCGGCCGGGAACCCGTAGATGCCGGTCGAGATCGCCGGAAAGGCGAGGGTCCGCGCGCCGACCCGCCGCGCCTCCTCAAGCGCGCGGCGGTAGGCCGAGGCGAGAAGCTCGGCCTCGCCCTTGTCGCCCCCCTGCCAGCGCGGTCCGACCGCATGGATGATGTGGGATGCGGGCAGGTCGAAGCCGTCCGTCGCCTTGGCGTCGCCGGTGTCGCAGCGGCCCAGTTCGCGGCAGGCCGCCTGCAGCCGGTCGTGTCCGGCCGCCCGGTGGATCGCGCCGTCGACGACGCCGCCGCCCTTCAGCCCCTGGTTCGCGGCATTGACGATGGCATCGACGTCGAGCGTTGTGATGTCTGCGACGATGACCTGCATGGATCGCTCCCCCTTTCTCGCGCGGCGCGGAGGACGGCGGGTGGGCGGGTGGGGCCGGCCTCCGCGCCGCGACGCCGCCTGCCGCCTCTTACATCCGGAAGACGCCGAACCGCGTCTCCTCCACCGGCGCGTTCATCGCCGCGGCGAGGCTCAGGCTCAGCACCTCCCGCGTCCGCCGCGGATCGACGATGCCGTCGTCCCAGAGCCGGGCGGAGGCGTAGAGCGGGTGGCTCTGCCGCTCGAACATCTCGATCGTCGGCCGCTTGAACTCCGCCTCGGCCTCCGCCGTCCAGTCCTGGCCCGCCCGCTCCATCGCCTCGCGCCTGACCGTCGCCAGCACGCCCGCCGCCTGCTCGCCCCCCATGACGCTGATCCGGCTGTTGGGCCACGTCCACAGGAACCGCGGCTGGT
>CAYMRW010000161.1:5566-5717 GCA_964392825.1 uncultured Rhodobacterales bacterium | reverse complement strand
GTCATGTCTCGCGGCTCTCGAAGTCGATGCGCGGGTCGACGAAGACGTACATGAGATCGCTGAGGATGCCGACGACGAGCCCGATCAGACCGAAGAAGAAGAGCGTGCCGAAGATCACCGGGTAGTCCCGGCTGACCGCCGCCTCGAACGC
>CAYMRW010000161.1:0-5556 GCA_964392825.1 uncultured Rhodobacterales bacterium | reverse complement strand
AGCATGGCGTTGCGGAAGACGTGGCCGTAGAGCACCCGTGCCTCAGAGAGGCCCTTGGCGCGAGCGGTGATGACGTACTGCTTGCGGATCTCGTCGAGAAACGAGTTCTTGGTGAGCAAGGTCAGCGTCGCGAACGCCGAGATGGTCAGCGCCGTCACGGGCAGCGCGATGTGCCAGAAGTAGTCGGCGACCTTGCCCACGAGCGACAGGCTCTCCCAGTTGTCGCTCACCAGACCCCGCAGCGGGAAGATCTGGAAGTACGACCCTCCGGCGAACAGCACGAGCAGCAGGATCGCGAACAGGAACCCCGGGATCGCGTAGGCGACGATGATCAGCGCCGAGGTCCAGGTGTCGAATGTCGAGCCATCGCGAACCGCCTTGCGGATGCCGAGCGGGATCGAGATCAGGTAGGCGATCAGCGTCGACCAGAGGCCGAGCGAGATCGACACCGGCATCTTCTCCAGCACCAGCTCGACCACGCTGATCGAGCGGAAGTAGCTCTCGCCGAAATCGAGCCTCATGTAGTCCCACATCATCGCGAAGAAGCGCTCGACCGGCGGCTTGTCGAAGCCGAACTGCGCCTCGAGCTCGGCGATGAAGTCGGGCGGCAGACCGCGGGCGCCGGCGTAGCCGTCCTCCCCGCCCGCATCGAAGGTCTCCTGCCCGCCGCCGGCGATCCCCTCGAAGACGTCGCCGCCGCCCTCGAGCTGCGCCAGGATCTGCTCGATCGGCCCGCCGGGGACGAACTGGGTCAGCACGAAGTTGATGACCATGATCCCGAAGAGCGTGGGGATCACCAGCAGGAGCCGTCGGAGGATGTAGGCGCCCATGCGATCAGAGCGCGCCCTTGGATTCGAGCGCCGCCAGGGCCTCCTGATCCACCCACCAGAAGTCGAGGACGCCGAGCGCGTAGGGCGGCAGCGGCTCGGGGTGCTCGTAGATGTCGTAGTACGCCACGAAGTAGGCGTCGTTGTACCATTGCGGCACCCAGAACCGCTTGGCCCGGAGCACCCGGTCGAGCGCCCTGACCGCCGGGGTCAGCGCTTCCTGCGTATCGGCGCGCATCACCACGTCGATCAGCCGGTCGACCGCCGGGTCGCTGACGCCCGCCGAGTTGAAGACGTCGTCGACCCCTTCCGACGCGAAGTACTGCTTGAGTCCGCCCCCGGGCTCGTAGGCCATCGGGAACTGGTCGGTGAACATGTCGAAGTCATGACCACGCGTCCTGTCGGTGAACTGCGCCGGATCGATGCGGCTGTAGCGCGCGTCGATCCCGAGCGCCCGGAGGTTCTGCACGTAGGGATTGATGACGCGGTCGAAGGTCGGGCTGTCCTCGATGATCTCGACGCCGAGCGCGCGGCCGTCCTTGCGCCGCATGCCGTCGTCGCCGACCTCCCACCCCGCCTCGTCGAGAAGGCGCGAGGCGCGCCGCAGGTTGCCACGGTCGAGCTGCCGCCCGGGGTCGCTCTCGGGCGCCATCACCGCGGGCTCGGTCAAGATGCTCTCGTCGAGCAGCCCCTCCTCGACCAGCGGCCGCAGGATCTCGAGCTCGGCCTCGGTCGGCGCGCCCTCGGCGGCCAGGTCGGTGTTCTCCCAGAACGAATGGATGCGGTCGTAGAGACCGTAGAACAGCGTCTCGTTCGACCATTCGAAGTTGAACATGAGCTGCAACGCCTCACGAACGCGCGGGTCCTGAAACTCGTCGCGGCGCAGGTTGATGGCGAAGGACTGCCCGGGCGCGATCGTGCCGTCGGGCAGTTCGGTCTTGACGACGGTGCCGTCGTTCACGCCCGGGAAGTCGTAGCCGGTGGCCCAGGTCTTCGACGAGTTCTCCTGCCGCCAGAGATATGCGCCGGCCTTGAAACCCTCGAATGCGGCGTTGGCGTCGCCGAAGTACTCCACCCGGATCGTGTCGAAGTTGTTCCGCCCGGCATTGATCGGGAGGTCGGCGCCCCAGTAGTCCGGGTTGCGCCGGTAGACGATGCGCTGGTTGATGTCGTAGCGGTCGAGAACGTAGGGCCCGGTCCCGACCGCGGGCTCGAGGCGGCTCTCGTCGAGGCCCGCGTCGTTCGCCTCGAACCACGCCTTGGAGAACACCGGCAGGCTGCCGGAGAGCTGGATGCGGTCGCGCGGCGGCGAGCCCTCGGTGAAGTCGAAGCGGATGGTGTGCTCGTCCAGCACCTCGGCCGCGGCGATCGTCTGCGGCAGCACGGCGCGGAACGACGGCAGCCCCTCGTCGCGCAGGATCTCGTAGGTGAAGAGCACGTCCTCGGCCGTCATCGGGGTGCCGTCCGAGAACGTCACCTCGGGGCGCAGGTTGAAGATCACCCACTCCCGGCTTTCCGGGTACTCGATCGTCTCGCAGAGCAGGCAGTAAAGGCTGCCGATCTCGTCGGCGGGGGCCACCATCATGTCTTCGAAGAAGATCGAGGCGAGATACCCTGCGCGCCCCTTCGCGGTGTAGGGGTTCATGCTGTCGAACGTGCCCTGCCAGGACAGCGACATCTCCCCGCCCTTGGGCGCGTCCGGATTGACGTAGTCGAGATGGTCGAAATCGGCAGGGTACTTGAGATCGCCGAAGGTCGAGATGCCGTGGCTGACGATGGTGTCGCCATCCGTCTGTGCCGGCGCCGGAGCGGCGGTCGCGGCGAACAGGGCGCAGAGGACGCCGGCGCGGTTGAGGAGCGCAGCTTTCATCGACCTCTCCATCGAGGAGTTCCGGGATGACGTAGGCTAATCGTCCGAAAGTCGAAGCCGCAAGCGCGCGTGACCTCGCAACCGGGTCAAACAATCGAGAGTTTGCCGGGCAGACCTAGCTGCCGATCGTCTCGAGATAAGCGATCAGGTTGGCGCGGTCCTCGACATCGCCGAGGCCGCTGTAGGTCATCTTCGTCCCGGGCGCCCAGTCGCTCGGCGCCAGGAGGAAACCGTTCAGGTTCTCGACGGTCCAGGCTTCGCCCATGCCCGCCAGCGCGTCGGAGTACGCGTATTCCGAGATGCCGCCGATGTCGCGGCCGACGACGTTCCAGAGGTGCGGGCCGGTCGCGTTGGCGCCATCCTCGAGCCGGTGGCAGGAACTGCACTGACGGAAGACCCGCTCGCCGGCACCGGCGTCTGCCGACGCGAAGACCTCCTCGAACGGCACTTCCTTGGCCTCTTCCTCGGCCTCGCCCGCGCCCTCGACCGGAATGACGTAGGCCTGCTCTCCCTCGCCGTGACCGCCTGCGTGATAAATGCCCTCGGCGACCCAGCCGCCGAGCAGGAAGACAAGCAGCGCGCCGCAGAAGCCACCCACAATCTTCACGCCGGTCATCGTGTCGAACATGCTGTCGTCCGTCCTGCCCTCTCGTTCCGGTCAACTAGCCGCTTTCCGCCATGTGGTTCAAGCGATATGAGCCGCGACCAAGCGCGCGCGGGGCGCACGAGGGGAGACGGACGCATGGGCCGACGCATCGCCTTCCAGGGCGAGCCGGGGGCGTATTCGCACCAGGCCTGCCGCGAGACGCGGCCCGACCACGAGGCCGTCCCCTGCCGAACCTTCGAGGACGCCATCGAGACGGTGCGCAAGGGGCAGGCGGATCTGGCCATGCTGCCGGTGGAGAACACGACCTACGGGCGCGTGGCCGACATCCACTCACTGCTGCCGCAGAGCGGGCTGCACATCGTCGACGAGGCGTTCGTGCGCGTGCACATCAACCTCCTCGCGGTGCCGGGCACGCGGCTGCATCAGGTCCGGACCGCGGTCAGCCACACCGTCCTTCTCGGCCAGTGCCGCGACTTCCTGCGCGAGAACGGGATCGAGCCCGAGGTCGGCGCCGACACCGCGGGCTCGGCCGAGGACGTGGCGCGCGCCGGCGACCCCGCCCGCGCCGCGCTCGCCAGCGACCTCGCGGGCGAGATCCACGGGCTCGACGTCCTCGCGCGCCACATCGAGGACCACACGCACAACACCACCCGTTTCCTGCTGATGTCGCGCGAGCCCGACTACGGCCGCCGCGGCAAGGCCGGGATGATCACCTCGTTCGTGTTCCGCGTGCGCAACATCCCCGCCGCGCTCTACAAGGCGATGGGCGGCTTCGCCACGAACGGCGTCAACATGACCAAGCTCGAGAGCTACATGGTCGACGGCAGCTTCTCGGCGACGCAGTTCTACGCCGACATCGAGGGACACCCCGACGACCGGAACGTGCACCTCGCTCTAGACGAGCTCGACTACTTCACGACCAACGTCGCCCTCCTCGGCGTCTACCCGGCGGATCCTCGGCGGCGCTGACGCGCGATCCGCAGCGCCGGTGCCCCCCGGGGCCGGGGGGGGGTCAGCGCTCCTGCCCCGTCTCGATCTCGGCGGCGAGCCGGGCCAGCGCACCCTTGAGCCGTCCCTCGAGCATCGGACGCGCGAAGTTAACCGTCTGCAGAAGCATGCGCCCGGCGAAACCCTGCCCGTCGAGGCGAAGCGCCACCGACAGGAGGCTGCCCGGATCGCGCGGCGCGATCTCTACCGCGGCGTCGCCGTCGATGCCGCGGGTCGCGACACGGGCCACGTAGCCGCGCGGGGCGGCGATGTCATGCACCATCAGATCGACCTCGTGGAGGAGCCCGCGCCAGTCGACGCCGATGCGCCACGCGGGCGGGTCCGCGGTCAGGCGCTTCACGGGCATGCCGCGGCGGGCGGCGCGATCCTCGAACATCTCGAAGTCCGCGAGGCGATGGAACACGACCTCCGGCGGGGCCTCGACGATCTGCGCCGCTTCCAGCCTCACAAGTCGAGCCTGTCGGCGAGCCACGCTTCGAGCAGGAACCGCGCGATGGCGCCGTGCCGCGGCGCGCGGGCCTCGTCGTTCGTGCCGGCGAAGACCTCGGCCACCGTCTCGCGCGACAGCCAGAGCGCACCGTCGAGCTCGACGGGGTCGAGCGTGATCTCGCGCGACAGCGCCTCGCCGTGGCAGCCGACCATCAGCGACGCTGGGAAGGGCCAGGGCTGCGAGGCGAGATAGCGCACGCGTCCGACCTCGACCGCCGTCTCCTCGCGCACCTCCCGGCGGACCGCGGCCTCGAGCGTCTCGCCAGGTTCCACGAACCCCGCGAGAAGCGAGTGAAGACGGTCGGGCCATCCGGGCGAGCGCCCGACGAGGACCGCGTTGCCGTGCGTGATCAGCATGATGACCACGGGATCGGTACGCGGGAAGTGCCGCGCCTCGCAGGCCGGGCATCGACGCTGCCACCCCCCTTCCGCGGGATCCGTGACGGCGCCGCAGCGGGCGCAGTGACGGTGCGTGGCGTGCCAGCCGAGCAGGGCCTTCGCCGTGGCCGCGAGCTCTGCCTCGCGCGGCGAGAGCCGCGTCATCCGCGCCCGCAGGTCGGCGAACGCGCCGCGCAGGGCCGGGTGGACCTGTTCGGACGGGTCATGAAACGCGCCGAGCGTCGTGGCCATCGCCGCGGGCTCCCATGACGAGACGTCGCGGGCGAAGATCGCGCGCGCGCCGTCGAGCCCCAGAAAGACGTCGGGCTCGTCGCCCGCGACCTCCCCTCCGTCGATCCAGCCAAGACCGTCGCCCT
>CAYMRW010000160.1:0-5732 GCA_964392825.1 uncultured Rhodobacterales bacterium | reverse complement strand
CGCCGGCGCGACGCTTGACGTCGAGCGCCCGCGCCGCCCGCTTCATCAGGTCCGGCAGGTCGAAGGGCTTGGGCAGATAGTCGTAGGCGTCGGACTCCGCCGCCTGGATCGCGGTCATGATCGTGTTCTGCGCCGAGATGACGATCACCGGCAGGCCGGGCCGGTGCTTGCCGATCCGCGGCAGCGCCTCCAGCCCGTTGCCGTCGGGCATGACCACGTCCGAGATGACGAGGTCGCCCTTGCCCTCCTCGACCCAGCGCATCAGCGTCACCATCGACGACGTCGCGTGGACCTTGCACCCCGCCCGGGTCAGCGCCTGCGTCAGCACGGTGCGGATGGTCCTGTCGTCGTCGGCGACGAGCACGGTTCCGTCCATCAGTCGGTCTCCTGCTTGCTCTGGGTCTTGGGCGCGACGGGAAGCGAGATGCGGAACACCGTCCGCCCCGGCACGGACTGCACAGCGATCCAGCCGTCGTGCTCGGCGACGATCTTCGAGACGAGCGCGAGGCCGAGCCCGGTGCCGTTCTCGCGGCCCGACACGAAGGGTTCGAAGATCTCGTTCAGGATGTCGGGCGGAATGCCGGGTCCGTCGTCCACGATCTCGACCTGCAGCGGCAGTGCCGCGCCCGATCCGTCCTTGCGGCGGAGGCGCAGCGACGGCTCGTAGAAGGTGCGGATGCGGATGGTGCCGCCCTCGCCCTCGGCGGCCTCCGCGGCGTTCTTGATGAGGTTGAGGAACACCTGCAGCATCTGATCGCCGTCGACGAAGGTCGAGGGCAGCGACGGGTCGAACTCCTCGACGATGCGCATCTCGGCGGCGAAGCCGACGGCCGCCGAGCGTCGGGCCCGGTCGAGGAGGTCGTGGATGTTCACCGCGCGCCGCTGCGGCGGGCTGAGGTTGCCGAACTGCTCCACCTGCTCGAGGAGTTTGGTGATCCGCCGCGTCTCCTCCACGATCAGATCGGTGAGCTCCCGATCCTCGACCGAAAGCGACATCGAGAGGAGCTGCGCCGAGCCGGTGATGCCGGCGAGCGGGTTCTTGATCTCGTGCGCCAGCATCTCGGCCATGCCGATCGCCGACCGCGCCGCGGACTTGACGGAAAGCGAGCGGCCGAGCCGGTCGGCGATGTGCCGTTCCTCGAACAGGAGCATGAGGTGCCCGGGCATGCCCATGACCGGCGCCATCTGCACGTTGCAGACCTGCGGTGGCCGCTGGCCGCTGCTGACGTCGACATTGTTGATGAAGAGCGGCCCCTCGTTCTTGCGCACGCGCTTCAGGGCGTCCTCCACCGGCGCGTCGATGGCCAGGCGGTCGAAGACCGGGGCGCCGATCACGGCCTTGGCGGACATGTTGAGAAACGCCTCCCCGGCAGGGTTGACGGCCTCGATGCGGTCGTCGGGTCCGATGAGGAAGGCCGGCATCGGCAGCGATGCCCAGAGCCGATCGTCGCCGGCGTTCATGCGGCGAGGGCCGCCCCGGCACCGAGCGCGTCGCGAACCATGCCGATCACGCGGCCCGGATCGGTCTCGCGAAGGATCGCCGCGCGCGCGGCGCCGCCGGGTGCGCTCCCCGCGTCGAGGTACCAGCCGAGATGCTTGCGCATGGTCCGCGCGCCGAGGCTGGGCCCGTGGAACGCGAGCGCCGCCTCGTAATGATCCGCGACGATGTCGGCAAGGCCGGCCGGCCGAATAAAGCTCTCGCCCCTCAGCCCCGCGGCGATCTCGGCCAGAAGCCACGGGCGGCCGCGGGCGCCGCGCCCGACCATGACGCCGGCGGCGGCGCTCTGGCGGAGCGCGATGCGCGCGCTGGCGGCGTCGACGATATCGCCGTTGGCGATGACCGGGATGCGGACGGCCCGCGCGACAGCGGCAATGGCGACCCAGTCGGCACGGCCCTCGTAGAACTGGCAGCGGGTGCGGCCGTGAACCGTGATCATCGTCGCGCCGGCGCTCTCGGCGCGCCGCGCGAGTTCGGGCGCGTTCAGGCTCGCGTCGTCCCAGCCGAGCCGCATCTTCACAGAGACCGGCACGCCGGAGGCCTCGACCGTCGCCGCGATCAGCCCCTCGGCGTGATCGAGGTCGCGCATAAGCGCCGAGCCGGAGAGACCGCCCACGACCTTGCGCGCCGGGCATCCCATGTTGATGTCGATGCGCCGCGCCCCGCGATCGGAGACCATCCGCGCCGCCTCGGCCATCCAAGGGGCGTCCCGCCCCGCAAGCTGCACGATCGTGTCCGCAGCGCCGAGCCCGAGCTCGGCCCGCGCGCGCATGTCCGGCTTGCCCTGAACGACCTCCTGAGAAGCCACCATCTCGCTCACGACGGCATCGGACCCGAAGCGCCGCACGAGATTGCGGAACGGCAGATCCGTCACGCCCGCCATCGGCGCCAGGATCACGAGCGGGCGGCTCACTGCTGACAAAGCAACCATTTGACCAAACGTTGTGCGTCGAACACGGACCTATCCGGCCGGGCTCCGGGTGACAACGCCGTGGACGCGCCCACGATGGCTGATCGCCCGCCTGCGTAAAATTTGAGCATACCATTCGGAACGCGGCGATGCATTGTCGCGTCACGGAGCAGGCGCTGAACTCTCACGCCAAGCGAGGAAGCCACATGACGACAGCGGCCGTCATCGTCGCCGCGGGCCGCGGCATTCGCGTGGGCGGCGGCCTGCCGAAGCAGTGGCGGTCGCTGGCCGGGCGGACGCTGGTGGCGCGCACCCTCGAGACGTTCCGGGCCTGCGACACCGTGGGGCCGATCTGCCTCGTCCTGCATCCGGACGACATGGGCGTGGCGCCGGGATACGAGGCGTTCCCCGACGTGGTCGTGGCGGTGGGCGCCGACACCCGCGCCGGCTCGGTCCGCGCCGGTCTCGAGGCCCTGGTCGAGGTGTCCCCCGACACGGTGCTGATCCATGACGTCGCCCGGCCCCTGGTCACGCCCGATCTCATCGCCGCGGTCGAGAGCGCGCTCCGGCAGGCCGATGGCGCCGCCCCGGTCCTGTCGCTCACCGATGCGGTCCTGCGCGTGCAGGACGGACGCGTGCTCGGCGTCGAGGACCGGTCGACGCTCGCGCGGGCGCAGACGCCTCAGGGCTTCCGGTTCGCGGCGATCCTCGCGACGCATCGGGCGCATGTGGGAGACGCCGCCGACGACGTCGAGGTTGCCGTCAAGGCAGGGCTGGACGTCGTCGCGGTCCCGGGCGACGACCGCAACATCAAGATCACCGGGCCCGGCGACTTCGCGCGGGCCGAACGACTTCTGGAGGGGAGGTTGGACGTAAGATCGGGCACGGGCTTCGACGTGCACCGCTTCGGCGCGGGCGATCACGTCATGCTGTGCGGCGTCCGCATCCCCCATGGCCGCGGCCTCGAGGGGCATTCGGACGCCGATGTCGGTCTGCACGCCGTGACCGACGCCATCTACGGCGCTCTGGCCGACGGCGACATCGGCCGTCACTTCCCGCCCTCCGACCCGGACTGGGCATGCGCCGACAGCCGCATCTTTCTCGAGCACGCGGCGGCGCGGGCGGGCAACCGCGGCTTTCGCATCGCCAACATCGACTGCACGCTGATCTGCGAGCGGCCGCGCATCACGCCCCATGCCGTCGAGATGGTCGCCAGCGTCTCGGCGATCACCGGCGTCGAGGCCAGCCGCATCAGCATTAAGGCCACCACGTCGGAGCGCCTCGGCTTCACGGGCCGCGAGGAGGGGATCGCCGCACTGGCGAGCGTCACCCTGATCGCCGTATGAGCCGGCTTGTCGCGACGCTCTTCGGGGTCGGCTATCTCGGCCCGGCGCCCGGCACATGGGGGTCCGCGGCGGCGGTGGCGCTGGCCTGGCCCATCCACGCGCTGGGCGGCTTTCCGGCGCTTCTCGTCGCCACGATCGCCGCGTTCGCCCTCGGCTGGTGGAGCGTCGCGGCCGCCACGCGCGACAGCGACGACCACGACCCGTCCGAGATCGTCATCGACGAGGTCGTCGGCCAGTGGATCGCGCTTTGGCCCCTTTCGGCCGGGCTCTGGGTCGCGGGCGTCGGCGGGTGGACGTTCCCCTGGCCCGGCTGGGTCTCGGCCTTCGTGCTGTTCCGCCTGTTCGACGTCTGGAAGCCGGGCCCGGTCGGCGCGCTGGACCGGCGGGGCGACGTCGGCGGCACCATGCTCGACGACGTTGCCGCGGGGGTGCTGGCCGCGCTCTGCGTCGGGGCTCTCGGCTGGCTCGCGCACGAGGTCCTGATGCGATGACGCCGTCGGAGGTCATCGACCGGGCGCGGGCGGCGGGTCTCAGGCTGGCGGCGGCCGAAAGCTGCACCGGCGGCCTCCTGATGGCGGCGCTGACCGAAGTGCCGGGGGCGTCGGATGTTGTCGATTGCGGTTTCGTCACCTACTCGAATACCGCCAAGGTCACCCTGCTCGGCGTCGGCCAGTCCACGCTCGACGCGCACGGCGCGGTCAGCGAGCCCTGTGCCGAGGAGATGGCGCAGGGCGCCCTCGCCGCATCGACCGCCGATGTCGCCGTGGCGATCACGGGCGTCGCCGGTCCGGGCGGCACGGCCGCCAAGCCCGAGGGGCGCGTCTGCTTCGCTCGCGCCACCCACGGCGGCGTCAGCAGCGAGACGGTGGAGTTCGGGTCGCTCGGCCGGGCGCAGGTCCGCGCCCGCGCCGTCGATCACGCGCTGGCGCTTCTCGTGCGCCTGCCGCCGCCGCCGTAGAGCTCCGCCGCGCGCCGCTCGAACGACCGGACGATGCGCTGCATCGCGTCGTTGAAGACGACGCCGATCACCCCCTGCAGTACCCGGTTGCGAAACTCGAAGTCGACGAAGAAGTGAACCTCGCACCCGCCGTCGACATCGGAGAAGCGCCAGGTGCTTTCCATGTAGCGAAAGGGCCCGTCGATGTATTCCGTGTCGATCCGCATCTTCTCGGGCCAGAGGGTCACGCGGCTGCCGAAACGCTCTCGGAAGACGCGGAAGGAGATGACGAGGTCGGCCTCGAGCACCTCGTGATCGCTTTCTTGCCGGCGTTGGCGGATACGCGCTGCGGCGCACCATGGCAGGAACTCGGGGTACGTCCCCACGTCGGCGACGAGGTCGTACATCTGTTGTGCGGTGTACGGCAGGGTACGGGTTTCGCTGTGCGTCGGCATACACCTGCCGGATTAATGGACGCGCCGGGCCGAGCCAAGCCCGCTTTACCGCCACACCCCGCTGCGCTAGTCCGGAGGACGCTGCCGCGGGGGACACGATGCCGGCCGAGTACGTGATCGACGAGATGATCTCGGCCAAGGCCATCGCGGCGCGGATCGAGGCGCTGGCGCGCAGGATCGAGGCCGCGTTCGCCGATACCGACATGCTGGTTGTCGTCGGACTGCTTCGCGGGTCGTTCGTCTTCGTCGCCGACCTCGTGCGCGAGCTCGACCTGGCGGTGGAGGTCGATTTCCTCGAGGCCTCGTCCTACGGCGACACGATGAAGTCGAGCCGCGAGGTGCGCATCCTCAAGGACCTGCGGGGCGAGATCGCGGGTCGCGACGTCCTCGTGGTCGAGGACATCGTCGACACCGGCTATACGCTGCAGCACGTGACGAACCTGCTGCTCTCGCGCGCGCCCCGCCGTCTCGAGACGATCGCGCTCCTCGACAAGCCTTCGCGGCGCGAGGTTCCGATCAAGGCGTCGTGGACGGGCTTCGAGATCCCCGACGAGTTCGTCGTCGGCTACGGCATCGACTACGCGCA
>CAYMRW010000159.1:0-5739 GCA_964392825.1 uncultured Rhodobacterales bacterium | reverse complement strand
GTCGGCGTCGTCGCGGACCAGCCAGCCGCCCTGCCCCGGCGCCTCCGCCCGCCGCGGATCGACGTGCCACCGACCGGCGTCGACCGTGGCCAGACGAACCCAGACGCCGAACGCGCCGAACCCGATCAGCAGGACGGCGGCCAAAAGCAGAGCGGCATTTCCCATGCGGTCCCCCTAGCCCTCGCGCCGCGTCCAGCACCAGAGGCACAGGATCTCCACCGCCACGTGTGCGCCCGCGATCGCCGTGGCCCCGCTCGCATCGTAGGGTGGCGAGACCTCGACGACGTCGCCGCCGACGAGCCGGATGCCGGCGAGACCGCGCAGGATCGCCGCCGCCTGCCAGCTCGCCAGCCCGCCCCAGACCGGCGTGCCGGTGCCGGGCGCGAAGGCCGGGTCGAGCGCGTCGATGTCGAAGCTGAGATAGGCCGGCCGGTCGCCGACGACCTCGTGGATCCGCGCCGCGACGGAGTCCGGCGTCGAGCGGTGAACCTCGGCCGCGTCGATCGTGCAGATGCCGAGCGGATCCTCGTTCACCGTACGGATGCCCACCTGCACCGACACGGCGGGGTCGATCACCCCCGACCTCACCGCCTTGTAGAACATGGTGCCGTGGTCGAGCCGATCCTCGGCGTCATCGGCCCAAGTATCCGAATGCGCGTCGAACTGGATCAGCGCGAGGGGCCCCGAGCGTTCGGCGTGCGCCTCGATCACCGGACGGCTGATCGAGTGGTCGCCGCCCAGCACCAGCGTACCGCAGCCGGCGTCGAGCACGCCGCCGACGTGGCGCCCGAGCGCCGCCGGGAACTCAGCCGGGCGGGCATAGTCGAAGGCGACGTCGCCGTGATCGGCGATGGCGAACTCCTCGAGCGGATCGAAGCCCCAGCCGTAGGGCGGATCGAAGGGCTGCAGCGTCGACGCCTCGCGGATCGCGCGGGGTCCGAACCGCGTGCCCGGTCGGTTCGTCACCGCCTGGTCGAAGGGAACGCCGATCACCGCCAGGTCGACGCCGGCGAGGTCCTTGGCGTAGCGCCGGCGGAGGAACGAGGGGACGCCGCCGAACGCGTTCTCCCACGCGCGGCCCCTGAAGCCGTCGCGCGTCAGCGCGGTATCGACCTGGTCGCGGGCATCCTCCAGCGCCATCCGCGTCTCCCTCGGGTCCCGATCCGCATCAACATCACCGTCCGGCGATGTGCAACCCGGCTCAGCCGGCGCCGAGCGGCAGCGCCCTCTCGACGAGACGCGCGAAGAACGAGGCGCCGACGGGCGTGATCTCGTCGTTGTAGTCGTATTGCGGGTGGTGCAGGCCGGGCCCGTCGCCCTGCCCCAGGAACAGGTAGGCCCCGGGGCGCGCCTGCAGCATGTAGGCGAAGTCCTCCGCCCCCATCTCGCGGTCGGCTGCGGCGTCGACCGCCGCCTCGCCCGAGATCTCGCGCGCCACCGACGCCGCGAATGCGGCGCGGCCCTCGTCGTTGACGGTCGCCGGATAGCCGATCTGGTAGTCCAGCGCGGCACGGACCTCGAAGGCCGTGGCGGTGCCCGCGACGATCTCGGTCATGCGCGCCCGCACCAAATCGCGCACCCTCGGCAGGAACGTCCGCACCGTGCCGCAGATGTAGGCGCCCTCGGGGATGATGTTGTCGGCGGTGCCGGCATGGATCTGCGTCACCGAAAGGACGAGGTCGTCCTGGTTGCAGTTGTTGCGGCTGACGATCGTCTGCAGTCCCTGCACGATGGCGACGGCCGGCATGATCGGGTCGATGGCGTCGTGCGGCATGGCGCCGTGCCCGCCCTTGCCGGTCACCTGGATCTCGAACGTGTCGACGGCGGCCATGAACGGTCCCGGCGCCGTCGCGAAGGTCCCGGGCTCCATTCCGGGCGCGTTGTGCAAGGCGTAGATCTCGCGCACGCCGAAGGTGTCGAGGATCCCCTCCTGCACCATCACGCCGGCGCCGCCGCCATGCTCCTCGGCCGGCTGGAAGATCAGCACCGCGCGGCCGGCGAAGTTGCGCGTCTCGGCAAGGTAGCGCGCCGCGCCGAGGAGGATGGCGGTGTGCCCGTCGTGTCCGCAGGCATGCATCCGTCCCGGCACCAGGCTGGCATGCGGCCGGCCCGTCATCTCGTCGATCGGCAGCGCGTCCATGTCGGCCCGGAGGGCGACCGCCGGCCCGTCGTCCCGCCCGTCGATCACCGCGACGACGCCGCTCTCGGCGATGCCCTCGTGCACCTCGTCGGCGCCGAAGGCGCGCAGCCTCTCGGCCACGAACGCCGCCGTCGCGTGGCAGTCGAAGCCGAGCTCGGGGTGTTGGTGCAGATGCCGTCGCCATTCGGCCAGCTCGCCGGCGTAGGCGGCGATACGATTGATGACCGGCATCTGGATCCTTCCCACCCCCTGCGCTAGCCGAAAGCGTCGCCTATGCCGGGGAAAGCCGCAATGCCCGAACGCACGCCGCAGCGGGACCACCCCGTCGACCGCCTGATCGGGGTCATGCGGCGCCTGCGCGATCCCGAGACTGGATGCCCTTGGGACATCGAGCAGACCTACCGGACCATTGCGCCCTACACGATCGAGGAGGCCTACGAGGTTGCCGACGCCATCGAGCGCGGCGCCTGGGACGACCTCAGGGGGGAGCTCGGCGACCTCCTCCTGCAGGTGGCCTACCACGCGCAGATGGCGGCCGAGGACGGGCACTTCGACTTCGGCGATGTCGCGCGGGACATCGCCGACAAGATGGTGCGCCGGCACCCGCATGTCTTCGGCGACGAGGGCGACGGCCGCTCGGCCGACGAGCAGACCGCCGCGTGGGAGGCGCGGAAGGCGGCGGAACGGGCCGCTTCGGGTGCCCGCGGCACGCTCGACGGCGTGGCGCTGGGGCTGCCGGCGCTGACCCGCGCGGCCAAGATCCAGCGGCGCCTGGCGCGCGTCGGTTTCGACTGGCCAGACGTCGACGGCGTCGCCGACAAGGTCGCGGAGGAGGCGGCCGAGCTGGCCCGCGCCGCGGAGGGCGACGGCGACGGCGATGTCGAGGAGGAGATCGGCGACATGCTCTTCTCGCTCGTCAACCTCGCGCGGCATCTCGACGTCGATCCCGAGGCGGCGCTGCGCCGGACGCTCGCAAAGGTCGAGCGGCGGTTCCGGCACGTGGAGGAGGAGCTGGCGCGGCGGAACAGGCGACCGCACGAGAGCGACCTGGCCGAGATGGACGCGCTGTGGAGCGCCGCGAAGTCGCCGCCGAGGCAAGAGGGCTGATCGCGAGCGACTCCGCGGCGGCGGCCACGCCCTCAGGCACAAGCGCGGACCAACCCTCAGCCGAAGGCGTCCGGCATCTCTCCCTTGCGCCGCACCACGTAGTCCTGCAGCGCCTCGGCGACCGCCGGGTCGAGCGACGGCTCGACGTACTCCGCCAGGAGCCGGTCGACGCGCGCGGCCGCCAGCGCCTCGGTGTCGGGACTGCCGCTGTCATACCAGGTCTCGTAGGGGCGGTAGTCCAGCACCTCGCTCTTCCAGAACGCGTTCGAGTAGTGCCGCTGGGTGTGCGCGCAGCCGAGGTAGTGGCCGCCTGGGCCCACCTCGGCCATGGCGTCCATCGCCTGCGCCTCGGCATCCGCCGCGGGGCGCCGCGCGAGCCTATGCAGCACCCCGAGCTGGTCGACGTCGATAACCAGCTTCTCCGGCGAGGCCACGAGGCCGCCCTCGAGCCAGCCGCCCGCATGGAGCATGAAGTTGACCCCGGCGAGCAGCCCTGCGTTGAGCGAGTTGGCGCTTTCGTATCCGGCCTGCGCGTCGGGAACCTTCGACCCGGTGAAGGCGCCGGCCGAGCGGAACGGCAAGTCGAGACGGCGGGCGAGCTGCCCCGCCCCGTAGGTGATCTGCGCCGCCTCTGGCGTGCCGAACGTGGGCGCGCCGGAGTTCATGTCAATCGAGGTCACGAAGGCGCCGAAGACCACCGGCGCGCCGCGGCGGACGAGCTGCGCGTAGGCGACCCCCGCCATCACCTCGGCCAGGATCTGCGTCAGCGTTCCCGCGACCGACACCGGCGCCATCGCGCCGCCGACGATGAACGGCGACACGATGCAGGCCTGCCCCGCCGCCGCGTAGACTTCGAGCGCACCGGTCATGGTCGCGTCGAAGGTCAGCGGCGAGTTGATGTTGATGAGCGAGATCAGCACCGGGTCCTGCGCCCCCGTCTCGGCGCCGAACAGGATCTCGGCCATCGCGACGCTGTCGGCGGCCCGTTCGGGCTCGGTCACCGACCCCATGAACGGCTTGTCGCTGAGCCGCATGTGCGCGAGCAGCATGTCGAGATGGCGCTTGTTGACCGGAAGGTCGGTCGGCTCGCAGACGGTGCCGCCCGAATGGTGCAGCCAGCGCGACATCTGGCCCAGCCTCACGAGCTTCTCGAAGTCGGCGAGCGTGGCGTAGCGCCGCCCGCCGCCGCGGTCGCGGACGAAGGGCGGGCCGTAGACCGGCGCGAACACCGTCGCGTTGCCGCCGATCAGGACGCTCTTCTCGGGGTTCCGCGCGCGCTGGGTGAACGTCGCCGGCGCCGTGGCGCAGAGCTGCCGGGCGAGGCCGCGCGGCACGCGCACGCGGTCGCCGTCGATGTCGGCACCGGCGGCGCGCCACCGCTCGATCGCGCCGGGGTTCTCGGCGAACGCGACACCGATCTCCTGCAGGATGGTCTCGGCGTTCGTCTCGATGATCTCGAGCGCCTCGGCGTCGAGGAGGTCGAATGTCGGGATGGTGCGCTCGATGTAGCGCGCGGTCTCGACCTGCAGGCCGCTTCGCTGCGCCCGACGCGCCGCGCCGCCCCCCGTCCGTCGCCCGCGATCCTGATGCGTCATAGCGGCCCTCCTGTCGGGGCCGAGCCTAGTCCCTCGCCGTCCACGCCCGTCGCCGATTCCGCCCCTTGGGGCGCAAAAGCGACATCCGCTTGCCCTCTCGTCCGGCGCCGCCTATCGCGTCCGCCATGAGCGCCGCCGGACATGACCTGCTCCTGATCGTCGACTTCGGCAGCCAGGTGACGCAGCTCATCGCCCGGCGCCTGCGCGAGGCAAGCGTCTACTGCGAGATCCACCCCTTCACCGTCATCGATACGGCGATGCTGAGGGAACGGGCGCCGAAGGCGGTGATCCTCTCCGGCGGACCGGCAAGCGTCACCGACCCGGGGAGCCCGCGCGTGCCCGACGCGGTGTTCGAGATGGGCGTGCCGGTACTCGGCATCTGCTACGGGCAGCAGGCGATGATGGTGCAGCTCGGCGGAAGGGTCGAGGGCGGGCATCACCGCGAGTTCGGGCGGGCCTGGGTGTCGCCCGCGGGGGGTCACGCCTCAGACGGGATTTTCGCCGGCCTCTTCGCCACCGGGCGCGAGGAGGTCTGGATGAGCCACGGCGACCGGGTGACCGAACTTGCGCCGGGGTTCGAGGCGGTCGGCACCTCGCCGGGCGCGCCCTGCGCGATCGTCGCCGACGAGGCGCGGCGGTTCTACGCCGTGCAGTTCCACCCCGAGGTGCACCACACCCCGAACGGCCGGTTGCTCCTGCAGAACTTCGCGCGGATCGCGGGGTTCAGGGGCGACTGGACGATGGGCGCCTACCGCGAGGAAGCGATTGACAAAATCCGTGACCGGGTCGGCAACGGCCGGGTGATCTGCGGGCTCTCGGGCGGGGTGGACAGCTCGGTCGCGGCGGTGCTGATCCACGAGGCCATCGGCGACCGGCTGACCTGCGTCTTCGTCGACC
>CAYMRW010000158.1:0-5798 GCA_964392825.1 uncultured Rhodobacterales bacterium | reverse complement strand
GGGGCCGATCGCCTCGATGAGAACCCTGTCCGCCATGGTCGTCACTCCGTTGCGCCCTCGGCAGGGTTCTGCCCGGTCGCCACGGCCGGCGCAAGCGGCGCAAGAACCGAGGCGACGACGAGATCCTTGCGGGGACCGACGACGCACCAGACCGCCCGCCAGACCGGCCAGCGCCCGAAGCCGTAGCGCACGCGGTAGAGGTCGTCGCCGCATGGATGCGTCGCCTCGGGCGCGATCAGCGCGGCGTCGAAGTCGTGAAACGCCCGCCCGTCGACGAAGCGCACGGCGAGCCGCCCCCCCGCCTCGTGCCAAAGATAGGTCCGCGTGGCGGTCAGCACGGTGCCGCCGGGCAGGGACAGACGCCCCTCCTCCCGCTGGATGGCGCCGCCATCCTCGGCGTGAAAGCGGCAGGTGCCGGTCAGCCGGGCGACCGTACCGGCCCGGCGGTCGACGATGCGGCGCCGCAGGCGCCAGGTGCCGAGGAACGCGGACAGGCGTGGCATGATGCGGCCCTAGTGCAGCGGGCGGCGGAGGCCAAGCGGTGGCCCGGCTTGCCGGCTTGCCGCGGCCCGGACGGCGGGCTAGTGCCCCCGCGTCAAAGCCCCTGAGGAAGGCCCCGCCCATGATCCCGCGCTACGCCCGGCCCGAGATGACCGCGATCTGGTCGCCCGAGACCAAGTTCCGCATCTGGTTCGAGATCGAGGCGCACGCGGGCGACGCCATGGCCGAGCTTGGCACCATCCCGAAGGAGAACGCCGCGGCCGTCTGGAAGGCCCGCGACGCGACCTTCGACGTGGCGCGGATCGACGAGATCGAGGCGGTGACCAGGCATGACGTCATCGCCTTCCTAACGCATCTGGGCGAGATCGTGGGGCCCGAGGCGGCACGGTTCGTGCATCAGGGGATGACCTCGTCCGACGTTCTCGACACGACGCTCAGCGTGCAGCTCGTGCGGGCAGCGGACATCCTGATCGCCGATCTCGAGGCGCTTCTGGCGGCGCTCGAGAGGCGGGCGATGGAGTTCAAGGAAACCCCCTGCATCGGTCGCAGCCACGGCATCCACGCGGAACCCACGACCTTCGGCCTGAAGCTGGCGCAGGCCTACGCCGAGATGGACCGGGGCCGCCGCCGGATGCGCGCGGCGCGCGACGAGGTGGCGACGGGCGCGATCTCGGGCGCCGTGGGCACCTTCGCCAACGTCGATCCGCGGGTGGAGGCGCATGTCTGCGAGCGGATGGGTCTCTCGCCCGAGCCCGTCTCGACGCAGGTGATCCCGCGAGACCGGCACGCGATGTTTTTCGCGACCCTCGGCGTGATCGCGAGCTCGATGGAGCGGATCGCCACCGAGATCCGGCACCTGCAACGCACCGAGGTGGGCGAGGCGGAGGAGTTCTTCGCGGTGGGCCAGAAGGGCTCCTCGGCGATGCCGCACAAGCGGAACCCGGTGCTGACCGAGAACCTGACCGGTCTCGCCCGGCTGGTGCGGATGACGGTGGGCCCGGCGATGGAGAACGTGGCGCTCTGGCACGAGCGCGACATCTCGCACTCGTCCGTCGAGCGGATGATCGCGCCCGACGCGACGATCACGCTCGACTTCGCGCTCGCCCGCCTCACCGGGGTCATTGACCGGCTCGACGTGCATCCGGAGCGGATGCGCGCCAATCTCGAGGCGACACGCGGGCTCTACAACTCGCAGCGGGTGCTCTTGGCGCTGACACAGGCGGGCGTTAGCCGCGAGGACGCCTACGCGATGGTGCAGCGCGCGGCGATGAAGGTCTGGGACGACGGCGCCGACTTCCAGGCGGAGCTCGTCGCCGATCCGGACGTCGTGGCGGCGCTCGGCCGGGACGGGATCGCCCGGAATTTCGACATCGGCTACCACCTCAGGCACGTCGATACGGTGTTCGACCGCGTCTTCGCGCGGTGATCTGCCGCAGGGCGTTTGCGGGTGACGCTGCGTGCGCTAGCCTCAGCTACACGCATCAGAGGAGACGCCCATGAAGACCTTTGCGACGCTCGCGACTGCCGGCCTCCTGCTCGCGCCGGGGATGGCGGTGGCGGCCTGCGACTACATGAAGGACCAGACCGCGCAGATCTCGTGCGCGGACGGTCAGACGTACGATGCGGAGACCCGCAGCTGCGTCCCGACGACAAGCTGATCCGTCCGGCGATCCGGGCGTCCCGACGCCCGGATCAGCCGCGAGTAGCGCCGCGTTAACGTCGTTCGGGCTACGACCGGCCGCACCGGACCGACCCGAGGAACGACGTGACGACCGCGCTGCAACTCCCCCCGAAGAGCGAAAGCCTGCCCGACCTCGCCGCATTCGACGCGGCCGGCGCGGCGCTGAGCAAGCGGCAGAAGGCCGCGATCGTCGTCCGCGTGCTCTTGGCCGAGGGCGCTCGCATCTCGCTCGGCGAGCTTCCGGACGACCTGCAGGAGGAGCTGGCGCGGCAGATGGCCGAGATGCGGTTCGTCGACCGCTCGACGCTCGCCCACGTCGTCGAGGAGTTCCTGGGCGAGATCGAGGCCATCGGGCTCAGCTTTCCCGACGGCCTCGAGCGCGCGCTGGCGATGCTCGACGGCACGATCAGCGCCGCGACCGCGAGCCGGCTGCGCAAGCAGGCCGGGCTCGCCTTCTGCAGCGATCCCTGGGGCCGGATCGGCGAGATGGAGACTGGTCGGCTGGTCGAGGTCATGATGGGCGAGAGCGTCGAGATCGCCGCGATCCTGCTCTCGAAGCTCAA
Source organism: uncultured Rhodobacterales bacterium (assembly GCA_964392825.1). Classification (GTDB taxonomy): domain Bacteria; phylum Pseudomonadota; class Alphaproteobacteria; order Rhodobacterales; family Rhodobacteraceae; genus Roseitranquillus. Next base: position 3,053 of record CAYMRW010000158.1, on the reverse strand, counting down.
GGTGCCGAAGGCGGCCGAGGCGCTCGGCCGCCTCCCCGGTGACCGCGCCCGGCGCATCGCCTACGCGGTCTCGCAGACCAGCGCCGCGTCGCCCGACAAGGTGCGCAAGATCGGCCTTGCGCTCGTTCAGCAGCTCGACGCGGTTCCGCAGACGGCGTTCGACTCGGGGCCCGTCGAGCGGGTCGGGGCCATCCTGAACCATGCGCAGTCGGCGACCCGCGACGACGTGCTCGAGGGGCTCGACGCCGAGGACGCAGGCTTCGCGGCGCAGGTGCGCAAGGCCATCTTCACCTTCGCCAACATCCCGACCCGCATCTCGCCGCGCGACGTGCCGCGCATCGTCCGCGACGTCCCGCAATCGGCGCTCGCGGCGCTGGTGGCGGGCGCGAAGGGGCCGGACCGGACGGCCGTCGATTTCGTGCTCGAGAACATGTCGAAGCGGCTTGCGGACACGCTGCGCGACGAGGCCGGCGAACTCACGGTCAAGGACAAGGACGTCGAGGAATCGGCGAGCGCCGTCGTCGCGCGCATCCGCGAGATGGAGGCGGAAGGCGCCATCTTCCTCACCGCCGAAGACGAGGACGACTGACGCCCGCTTGCCGCATGGTCGCGCCGCGCGTATGGCGCGCGCCATGGAGAGGCGCGACAGACGGCGCGGCGACGCCGCCGCGGACCGGGCGGTCCGGTCGCTCTTCTGGCTGGGCCGGCGGCTGCCCTACGACGAGCGGGTCCGCCTGATCGGCTGGGCGGCATCGCGCCTCGTGGCCCCGGTCGCGGGTTGGCCGGAGCGCATCCGCGCGAACCTCGAACATGTGATGCCCGAGATGCCGGCGGCGGAGCGGCGGCGTCTGGTGCGCGAGGTCCCCGACAACGCCGGGCGCACGCTTGCCGAGATCTATTCGGGCGGCGAACTAGCGGCGCGGCTCTCCGGAACGCCGGTCGAGGGCGAGGGCCTGGCGACGCTCGAGGCGGCGCGGGCGGAGGGCCGCCCCGCCATCCTCGTCACCGCGCATTTCGGCAATTACGTGGCGCCGCGCATCGCCCTCATGAGCCGCGGGTTCCAGATCGCCGGGCTCTACCGCCCGATGCGGAACGCCCGCTTCAACGCCCATTACGTCGAGGCGATGGAGGCGATCGGCAGGCCGATGTTCGCCTCGGGCCGGCACGGGCTCGGGGCGCTCCTGCGCCATCTGCGCGGCGGCGGCATGGTCGGCATGCTGACGGACGTCTACGCCAAGCACGCGCCCGCGCTCGACTTCCTGGGGCGCCCCGCGCCGACGGCGTTGTCGGCGGCCGAGATGGCGCTGAAGTTCGACGCGCCGCTCCTGCCGGCTTACGGCATCCGCCAGTCCGACGGGCTGAGCTTTCGCGTGGTGATCGAGCCGCCGGTGACGCGCGGCGACCCGCGGGCGATGACGCAGGCGCTGAACGACAGCCTCGCGGCACGTGTTCGCGCGCACCCCGCGCAGTGGTTCTGGATCCACCGCCGCTGGAAGCCCGAACGTCAGCGGGCGCGGGCCGCGGCCAGGATGGGGCCGTAGCCCGCCCGCTGAACCAGCACGACGGTCGGCCGGTCGCCCGGCGCCTCGTGCCGCACGGCAAGAGCCTCCCGCCCGTCCCATCGCGCTATCGTCTCCCAGCTGGTGACGATGTTGTGGTAGGTGTAGGTATGACCGGCATTCTCGCCGCGGCTGATCGCGACCGTCTCGCGCGCGTCGTACCTGACCAGCTGGACGAGAACGTCGCCGCCCAGGGGCTCGCGTGGCGTCAGCCGCACCTCGACGGCCCCCCCGTCGAGCGTCACGTCGAGGTCGACCGGCGACGGCGCGTCGGACTCGCGCATGATCCGCTCGGCGAGCTCCAGCGGCTTGTGCCCGACGATCGCCGACCGTCCGGCAATGACCATCTGCGGCGTGTAGACGGTCCGCGCGCCGTGGGCATTGGCGTAGCCCTTCTGCCTTCGGGTGAAGGCCGGGTCGGCGAACTGGTCCTCCCAGCCGATGTAGTCCCAGTAGTCGACATGCAGCGCCAGGGCGATGATGTCCTCGCGCTCGGTCAGCTGCGCCAGCAGCGCGTCCGCGGGGGGGCAGGACGAACAGCCCTGCGACGTGAAGAGCTCCACGACCACGGGCTCCCCGGCCCGCAGCGCCGATCCGAGCGTCGCCGCGATCGCCGCCACGGCCAAGAAAACGCGTATCATCATGCCCCCCTCGTCGAGCGCCCCCCAAGCGAGCTAAAGCCGCCTGCCGAACGACGCCAATCAACGATGCGCGAGATGGGCGCGGATCGCCGCTGCGGGCCAAGTCCCCTTGATTGCCCTCGGCTGCGGGGGCTAATCCGTCATCGACGACGCCTATCCATCATGGGGAGTAGCCCAATGCCAATCCAGGTCGGTCACGATAGCGCCGGGACCCGCCGCAGCCTTTCGGCCGGCGGCAGCGACTATGCGTACTACTCGCTCGCGGCGGCCGAGGAGGCGGGGCTGGGATCGTTCGGGCGGCTGCCCGTCTCGATGAAGGTGCTCGTCGAGAACCTGCTGCGCTTCGAGGACGGCGACACCGTCACCCAGGACGACATCCGCGCGTTCTCCGAATGGGTCGATCAGGGCGGGAGGAACCCGCGGGAGATCGCCTATCGGCCGGCCCGGGTCCTGATGCAGGACTTCACCGGCGTCCCCGCGGTCGTCGATCTGGCCGCGATGCGCGACGGCATCCTGAACCTCGGCGGCGACCCGCAGAAGATCAATCCGCTGAACCCCGTCGACCTCGTCATCGACCACTCGGTGATGATCGACGAGTTCGGCAACCCCCGCGCCTTCCAGCACAACGTCGAGCGGGAGTACGAGCGCAACATCGAACGCTACACCTTCCTCAAGTGGGGGCAGAAGGCGTTCCAGAACTTCCGCGTGGTGCCGCCGGGGACCGGCATCTGCCACCAGGTGAACCTCGAGTACCTCGCCAAGACCGTCTGGTCTGACGAGGACCAGCATGGCGAGACGGTGGCCTATCCCGACACGCTCGTCGGCACCGACAGCCACACGACGATGGTCAACG
>CAYMRW010000157.1:0-5799 GCA_964392825.1 uncultured Rhodobacterales bacterium | reverse complement strand
GTCGACGGCGCGGGTGACGCCGTCCTCCCACCAGCCCGCCGTGCCGTAGTCGTCGCCGGCGATGGCGCCGCCCGGCCGGACCTTGGCGGCGGCGAGGGCGAGGTCGCGGGCGACGGCCTCGACGCGGTGGTCGCCGTCGATATAGATCCAGTCGAAGTGACCGTCGGGAAAGCCGGCGAGGGCCACCTCCGACGTGCACCGGTGAACGCGCACAACGCCGTCGGCGACCTCGGCCGCGAACCTCTCCCGCACGGCCGCGCAGCGCGCGTCCATTTCCGCCGCGCCGCCCGTGGCCTGGCCGCCGTACCACGCCTCGTCATAAGCGCGGCCGGGCTGCAGGCACCAGGGATCGACGAGGTGCAGGCGCCTCGGGAGCAGGTCGCGCAGGAGCCGGGCGGAGAAGTCCCCCAGGTGAACCCCCACCTCCATGCCGACCCCGCCCACCGGCAACGCGCGGAGAAGGGCGGATCGGGCAGATGGTGCATCGGGCCGAGCCGACATGGCGCGTTCCGTCATCTCGGTTCTCCGTCGTCCGCTCACGATGCCCCGGTCGTTTACCGCCGTGTCTCGCCGCGCGCAAAGGAGGGCCCCAGGCGATTCGAACTCCGGTCGTCCGCAATCGCGGCGGCGCCGCGCCGGTCGGCTGCGAGATCCACGTCCGCGTCGACGACGCCATCCACCGTGGCGTGGCGCCCCTTTTCGCCGAGGACACCACCGAGCGCAGGACTTGGCGCAATACGCTGCAGCGATCCCCTAAAGCAAATCGTCGGCCGAAGATCGGTGTGCATCCGGCTCCCTTCCGGTGTTCTGCCCCCGTCGCCATGCCGGCGACGGACCGATGCCTCGGACGGACGCGGGGTCATGGATGCGCGTCGAACACCGTCCGCAAGCGAGGTCCGGGCGGGGCGCGGCGTCCGGTCGCGGGCACCGGGACCACCGGCGGGCGTTGCCGTTCGAATGACGGAGGGACCCCGATGAAGCATGCCGACCGGTACTCGCAGGGCCAGCTGGTGGCGCACTGGATCGTCGCGTTTCTCGTGGTGTTCCAGTTTCTTTTCAACGGAAGCATGCAGCGCGCCTTCGAGCAGAGCGTCGAGGCGGGGATTTGGCAGGCCACGGGCGGCGCCGTCAGCCACGGGTTGTCCGGCGCTATCATCTTCTGCCTGATGGCCTGGCGCCTGTCGATGCGTCTCCGGCACGGCACACCGCCGCCGCCCGAAACCGAGCCGCGGGCGCTTCAGTTCGTCTCCCGCGGCACGCACTGGGCGTTCTACGCGCTGCTCCTGTCGATGCCGGTCGCGGGGTTCCTCGCAATCGCCACGCTGTCGCCGACGCTGGCAAAACTCCACGGACTCGCCGGTCGCGCGCTTTTCGTGCTCGCGCTTCTGCACGTGGCGGGCGCGCTCTGGCACGGGCTCGTCAAGCGGGACGGAGTTGCGCGGCGCATACTGCGCCCGACCCCGCCTGCGTGAACGGGCCTAACTGAACGTCACCGCCTCGACGTTGCCCAGTTCGTCGAGCTTGCAGGTCGCAGGGACGCCGTTCACCGACAAATTGACGACCGGCCCCGTCTCGGTGGCGCGGGCCGAGGTCGCGGTCACCACCGCCTCGTCGACGTTGCGCGCTTCGGCTCCGGCCGAGACGCAGGCCTGCGTCTGTTCGGGCGTGACGCTCGACACGATGGTGGTTGCCGTGACCTCCCGCTCGACACAAGCGGGCAGGGCGAGGATCAGGGCTGCGGCATAGACGGGCTTCATGGCGGTCCTCCAAGGTTGGCGGACGGCGAGGGTCGCCGCCGGCAGTTGCGGGCATAACGCCTTGATCCGGAACGGGTTCCCCCAAGGCGACACGGTCTCATCGGATGGAGCGTTGGATGCTCTCTCCCGCTGCCTCAAGGTCGCGCCCGAAGCCGCGCGTCGTCTCGCAGGCCGCGAGCGCCATCAGTGCCAGGATCAGAATGAGGCGCGTCATCGGCCGATCTCCCTCGTCGCGGCCGTGATACCCGGTAGGCCCGTTTGTCTTCAAGCCGGCTCGCTGCTGCCACGAGCCCCGGCGCGAACCGGCCCGAGCAGAATTGCGACGGCAAACCGGGCCTGTGCAGGCCCTTTCTCATGCGCTGTAGCACCATGAGGTTCATGCGGGGGATCCTCTTGCAGCGGCCGCCGTGCTTTGGTTTCACTGGAGCGACGCAATGGAGGCCACGCTCATGACCCCCGATCAGGCGAGGGATGCCTTAACAGAACGGCGGTCGGACCTCACCCGGCATCTCGCCGATATCGAGGACCGGCTCGACGATCCGGCCCCAAAAGACTGGGAGGACGCCGCGACCGAGGCCGAGGACGATCAGATGCTCGAGAGCCTCGGCGCCGCGGAACGTGCCGAGATCGCGCGCATCGATGCCGCGCTGGCCCGCATCGACGAGGGGACGTACGGCGAGTGCGTGAAGTGTGGCGAGTCCATTGCCGAAAAGCGCCTGGAGATACTGCCGGAGACGCCGCATTGCACGCGATGCGCCGCCTGACCGGGGTTCAGTAGCGGACGTTCATGCCCGCCAACGGCACTGTGGTGATGCCGCTTCGCTGCATCACGGCCTCGGGGACGACGCTGTGACGGGCGCACGCCGAGAGAGTGCCGAGCGCCAACACCGATACCAGGATCAACCGGGGCATCCGAACCCTCTCCTCATCGATGCAGGTCTTCGGGGCGTCTGCGCTGCACGGCGGAACTCGAAAGGCCAGCGTCCTAGCGGCGTCTGGTCCCGTGCGGCAACCAACCGTTCATCGCGACCCGCCAGTATTCCGCCGAGGCCTCGCTCCACGCCTTGATCATCTGTGTTTGCTGTCGGCTCATTTCGGCGGCCATCATGCCGCGTGACGCCGACGTCATGGTGTTCGCGGCCGAGAGCCACGCGCTCATCCAGGGGTTCTTCATTCTTCCACTCCTTCGCTGCAGGCATCAGACGGGCCACGGCTCCCTGACAGACCATAGATGGGGTCCGACAGCGCCCATGCCAAAAAAGAAGAAACATCAATCGTCGTTTACATTGCGGAAACCAATACGGGCCCATTCCCCGTCGCGACGTCATGCCGGCGTCGCGGAGGAAACGGGTCATGCTGCCCATCACGCTCGCTGCAGGATTGGCGCTTTGCGACGCCGAAGCGCACCTTGCCGGGCAATTGATGGCGCTTGTCCAGGCCGGCGCCGCGCGCGACCGGATCGAAGCTGCGGTCGAGGCGCAAAGCGATCCGGCGTGGGCGGCGTGGATCCTGCCCCGTGTGCTCCACGCCGAAACCTCCGAGGATCCCGAGGCGCGGGAGCTTGCGGCATACCACTTCGCGGCCGAGGCTCATGCGCGCTGTACCGGCACCGGCTGAGCCATTCCGCCTGCGCCTCCGGCGGTTGCGGCCATCGCGCGGCACTGTACGGTGAAGCCCGGACAGGGAGGCAGAGAAAATGTACAAGCGGATCATGGTGCCCGTGGACCTTGCTCATGCCGACAAGCTCGGCCGAGCGCTCGACATAGCGGCGAGCCTCGCCAAGACCAACGGCGCGACGCTGCTCTACACCGGAGTCGGGTCGTCGGTGCCCGGGTCGATCGCCCACAATCCCAAGGAGTTCGCCGACAAGCTGCAGAGCTTCGCCGATGCCCAGCGGACTAGGCATGGCGTTCCAGTCGAGGCGCATTCGGTGATCTCGCACGATCCGGCCATCGACCTAGATCAGCATCTCGTCACGGCCGCGAAGAACACCAACGCCGACCTCGTGGTGATGGCGAGCCACATTCCCGGGCTCGCCGACCACTGGTTTCACGGTCATGCGGCCTACGTCGCGCAGAACGCGCCCATGTCGGTCTTCGTCGTCCGCTAAAAGGCGCCCGGCCTACATCGCGTCCTCGACGTTCTCGGCCCCCTGCTGGATGCCTTCGCCGGCATTCTCGACGTCTTGGCCGAAGCCGCCTGCGGTCTCGCACGCGGCAAGTCCGAGAAGCGCGGCGAACATGACGATGTAACGGGTCATCGGGGTCTCCTATCTTGTACCGATCGGCAACGAGCGGCGGGTCTAGGCGTTCCCCGGGGCGGACAGGAACCGGCGGATCGCCGCCTCCGCCTCGCGGGGCCGCTCGGCGTGGAGCCAGTGGCCTGCGCCCTCGATCGTCTGCACCTCGGCCTCGGGGAAGAGATCGCGTATGCGCGGCAGGTGCACGTCGGCGACGTAGTCGCTCGCGCCGCCCCGAAGGAACAGGGCAGGACGGGGGAACGCGCCGGCGATGTCGGGCCATCCCGTCGTCTCGTCCATGCTGGCCGCGAGGGCATCGAGATTGAGGCGCCAGCGCCGGTTCGCGACGTCGAGCGACTGCAGGAGGAAAGCGCTCACGCCCGGATCGCCGAGCCCTAGATCGACGTCGGAGCGCCGCTCGATACCCGAAAGATCGGCGCGCCGCATGGCGTCGAGGAACTCCATCTGGCTGTGCCCGTAGGCGACCGGCGCGATGTCGACGACAACCAGCCGCCGGATCGCCTCGGGCCGCGTCAGCGCCAGCGCCATCGCCGCCTTGCCGCCCATCGAGTGGCCGACGATGTCGAACGGAGGCGCAGCCACCTCCGCCAGATCGGATGCCATCGCGGCATAGGAGTGATCATCGTCCCAGGGGCTGTCGCCATGGTTGCGCATGTCGACGGTCACGACCCGGCGCTCATCCGCGAGACGCTTGGCTATCACGCCCCAGTTGCGCCCGGACCCGAAGAGGCCATGGGCGACGACGAGCGGCTCACCCTCGCCATGGACGGTCGTGGCGAGCTTCACGTGTAGATCGGGAAGCGCCTGCAGAGATCGACGACCTCGTCCCTGACCCGACCCTCCACGGCCTCGTCGCCCATGCCGTCGACGACGCGGCAGATCCAGTCCGCCACCTGCCGGAACTCGGGCTCTCCGAAACCGCGGGTGGTCGCGGCCGGCGAGCCGAGACGGATGCCCGAGGTCACCGCCGGCTTTTCGGGGTCGAAGGGGACGCCGTTCTTGTTGCAGGTGATGTGGGCGCGGCCGAGCGCCGTCTCGGTCTCGTTCCCCCTTCGGCCCTTCGGCCGCAGGTCGACGAGGAGGAGATGGCTGTCGGTGCCGCCGGTAACGATGTCGAGCCCGCCCGCGATCAGACCCTCGGCAAGCGCCTTGGCGTTGGCGACGACCTGCTGCTGGTAGAGCCTGAACTCGGGACGCAGCGCCTCGCCGAAGGCGACCGCCTTGGCCGCGATCACGTGCATCAGCGGACCGCCCTGTATGCCGGGGAAGATCGCCGAGTTGACCTTCTTCGCGATCGCCTCGTCGTCGGTCAGGATCATGCCGCCGCGGGGCCCGCGCAGCGTCTTGTGCGTGGTCGTCGTGACCACGTGCGCGTGCGGGAAGGGCGAGGGATAGACCCCCGCGGCGATGAGGCCCGCGAAATGTGCGACGTCGGCAAGCAGGATCGCGTCGACCTCGTCGGCGATCTGCCGCATCCGCGCGAAGTCGATGGCCCGCGGGATCGCCGAGCCGCCGGCGATCAGCATCTTCGGCCGGTGCCGCCGCGCGAGGTCGGCCATGCCATCGTAGTCGATCAGGCTGTCCTCGCGCCGGACGCCGTACTGGACCGCGTCGAACCACTTGCCCGACTGGTTCGGCTTCGCCCCGTGGGTCAGGTGGCCGCCCGCGTCGAGGCTCATGCCGAGGATCGTGTCGCCGGGCGTCAGCAGCGCCGTGAACACGCCCTGGTTCGCCTGGCTGCCCGAGTTCGGCTGGACGTTCGCGAACCCGCAGTCGAAGAGC
>CAYMRW010000156.1:0-5823 GCA_964392825.1 uncultured Rhodobacterales bacterium | reverse complement strand
TCGACCGACGCTTTCGCGGCCGCGATCGGGGAGGATCTGGCGTGGCTCGGGCTGACCTGGGACCGGCTGGAACGGCAGTCGTCGCGCCTCAATCGCTACGAGGCGGCGGCGGACCGGCTGCGCGGGGCCGGACGGCTCTACGAGGCGTTCGAGACGCCGTCCGAACTCGATCTCAAGCGCAAAAAACTTCTCAACATGGGGCGGCCGCCGGTCTACGACCGTGCGGCTCTCGCGCTGGCGGACGCCGAGAAGGACCGCCTGCGCGCCGAGCGCGGCGCCCACTGGCGGTTCCGTCTCGATCACGAGCGGATCGAGTGGGACGACGGCATCCTCGGCCCCCAGTCGATCGACGCGGCCAGCGTGAGCGACCCCGTCCTGATCCGCGCCGATGGGCAGTTCCTCTACACGATGGCCTCGGTCGTCGACGACATCGAGATGGGGGTGACCGACATCGTCCGCGGCGCCGATCACGTGACCAACACTGCGACCCAGATCCAGATCATCCGGGCCCTCGGGGGAACGCCGCCGCGCTTCGCGCATCACTCGCTGCTGACTGGTCCCCAGGGCGAGGCGCTGTCGAAGCGCCTCGGTACGCTGGCGCTGCGGGATCTACGCGCCGAGGGCATCGAGCCCATGGCGATCCTGTCGTTGCTGGCGCGGCTCGGCTCGGCCGACCCCGTCGAGCTCCGCGGCTCGCTGGACGAACTCGCCCGGGGGTTCGACATCACCCGCTTCGGCGCCGCCCCGACCAAGTTCGACACGGGCGACCTGCGGCCGCTGACGGCGAGGCACCTCCATGCGCTGCCCTTCGCGGCGGTGGCCGACGAGATCGACGCGCTCGGCGTGCCGAGCGATCTCGCGCCGCGGTTCTGGGAGGTGGCGCGCGAGAACATCGAGACGCGGGCGGAACTGGCGGAATGGTGGCGCATCCTGAAGGGCGAGCGCGCCGCCAGCGTCGAGGACGCCGACACGACGTTCGTGGCCGACGCTTTGGCCCTCCTCGGCGAGCCGCCCTACGACGCGGAAACCTGGTCGGCGTGGACGTCCGCGGTCCGGGAGGCGACCGGGCGGCAGGGCCGGCGGCTCTTCATGCCCCTCCGTCTCGCCGTGACGGGGCGCGCACGGGGACCCGAGATGGCCGACCTCATGCCGCTCCTGCAGAAAAAGCCGACGCTCCAGGCGTGAGCCTCGTGCGCAGGGATGCGCGTGCGGTAGGGGCGCGCCGGCGCGCGACCCAGGCCGCCCGTCGACTGGCCATCCGGGATTGACGCGGCAACGGCGCGGGCGCGATCGCTCCCCCCGGCCGGCCAGAAATCCGCTGCGGGTCCGTGCGTCGGCGCTAGCCGTCGATCACCGGCGTTCCGAGCCGGAGGAGCCAGCTGTCGACGAGCGCGCGCTCGGCCGCCGTCGTCGCCGCCGCGCGGCCGTAGCGGGGTGCCGCACGGTCATCGAGCACGGGTGCGTGCCAGCCGTCCGTCGTGGCGACGAAGCGGGCGACGCCGGCTTCGCCGAAGTGGGCGACATAGCCCTGGATGACGGTGTCAAGGTAGCTGAGCAGGACGGGATTGCCGGCTCCGGGCGTCTCGTGCGCCCCCTCCGGAAGCGCGTAGATCGCCGTCGAGGCCGTATCTCCCTCGTGCCGCACCTCGGCAAGCGCGACCCTCTGGTAGGCGCGTTCGCGGACGTCGAGATCCGGCCATGCGGCTGCCGGTACGACGGCGACGAGGCCGTCGATCTCCGCCTCGCTGTCGGGAATGACGGTGAGGAACGATACCGGCCGGAGCGACGTTCGCCGCCAGGCCCGACGCCACCCGCGCGCGACCGCCGGGCGGACCTCGGAGTAGGCGTGCGTGGCGCCGTTGACGAGGCTGCCATAACCGAAGACCCGCGCATACGCCATGAGGGCCACTCGTGGCTTGCGCTCGCCCGGCACGCAAGCCCCCGCCGCCGGTCGGGCGGCACGCGATCTATTGCCGCCGCCCCGCCCAAGGCATAGCGTCCGGCACTCGGCAGGCGGAGTGAACGGAAATCGCGGGGGACGAATGAACGAGCTCAGGCGCACGCCGTTGCACGACCTCCACCGGGAGTCCGGCGCGCGTATGGTGCCGTTTGCCGGTTGGGAGATGCCGCTGCAGTACAAGGGCGTTCTGGCCGAACATGCGGCGGCGCGGGAGTCGGCCGCGCTCTTCGACGTCAGCCACATGGGCCAGTACCTCCTTTCCGGGCCGGATCCGGCGCGTGCGCTCGAGCGGCTGGTTCCGGCCGACATCCTCGGCCTCGCCCCGAACCGGCAGCGCTATGCGCTGCTGACGAATGACGCCGGCGGTATCCTCGACGACCTGATGGTCGCGAACTTCGGCGAGGCGCTGTTTCTCGTCGTCAACGCCGCCAACGCCGACGCCGACGCCGCGCATATCCGCAGCGGTCTGCCCGGCCACCGGCTCGAACGCTGCGACGACCGCGCCCTCGTCGCCTTGCAGGGGCCGCGGGCGGAGGCCGCGCTCGAGCGCATCGCGCCGGCCGTCGCGCGCCTGGGGTTCCTGGAGGCGGCCAAGCTGCCGATCCCCGGCGGCGAGATCTGGGTTTCCCGGTCGGGGTACACGGGCGAGGACGGCTTCGAGATTTCGGTCCCGGTCTCGGAGGCTCTGGGGTTTGCGACGGCGCTTCTGTCGATGACCGAGGTCGTTCCTGCGGGCCTTGGCGCGCGCGACACGCTGCGCCTCGAGGCCGGTCTGCCGCTCCATGGCGCGGACATCGACCCGGACACGAACCCGGTGGAGGCCGGGCTCGCCTGGTCGATCGGCAAAAGCCGCCGCGACGGTGGGGCGCGGCAGGGCGGATTTCCGGGCGCCGGTCCGATCCTGGCGGCGCTCGCCTCGGGTCCGGCGCGGCGCCGCGTCGGCCTCTTGCCCGAAGGGCGGTCGCCGATGCGGGCCGGCGTCCAGCTCCTGGCCGACGACGCCGGGGTCGGCACCGTTACATCCGGGGCCTGGGGGCCGAGCCTCGGACGGCCGGTCGCCATGGGCTACGTCGACGCGCGCCATGCCGAGCCCGGCACCATCCTCGCGGGCGAGGTCCGGGGCCGCAGGGTTCCGGTCGAGGTCACCCGGCTGCCCTTCCGGGACAGCAACTACAAGCGTTGAAGGAGCACCGATGAGATACACCGAGGAACACGAATGGCTGGACCTCGACGGAGACATCGTGACCGTCGGGATCACCAAGCATGCGGCCGAACAACTCGGCGACATCGTCTTCATCGAGCTGCCGGAGGTCGGCGACACGGTGAAGAAGGGCGACGAGATCGTGGTCATCGAAAGCGTCAAGGCCGCGTCCGACATCACCGCGCCGCTCGACGGCGAGATCACCGAGATCAACGACGACATCGTCAGCACCCCCGGCAAGGTGAACGAGGACGCCGAGGCCGCGTGGTTCTTCAAGGTCAAGGCCGACGACCCGTCCGAGGTCGACGAGCACATGGATGCGGAGGCCTATCAGGAGTTCATCGAATGAGCCGAAAGATCGAACGCAAGCTGCGGGCCCCCGCCAAGAAGATCGTCGGTCATCGCGGTCAGTGGACCGCCGATGTCGCCGGCCGGGAGCTCGCCGTCCTGCACAGCACATGGCGCGTGGGGACGAACGGCTATCACGACCCCATGGAGAAGGCGAAGACCGATGGGGCCAAGCACAAGCGCCTGACCGACGCGCTGACGGCGAACGACGTGGCGGTCATGCAGCGCGACGCGGCCGATGACGGGCTGTCGCGGGACGGCTACATCGGCCTCTTCTCCTACAAGGACCTCGAGATCGGCGATGACGGCAGCATCACGCTCACGCTGGTCGATCGCGTGCAGTAGCCAAGGAGCCCCCGGTGCCGTTCAAGCCCACCGACTATGACCCCTACGACTTCGCCAACCGGCGGCACATCGGGCCATCTCCGGCGGAGATGGCCGAGATGCTGGCGGCGGTCGGCGCCTCCGATCTCGATGCGCTGATCGACCAGACGGTGCCCGCGGCGATCCGCCAGGACGCCCCGCTCGACGGGGACGCGATCGGCGAGCGCGAGCTGATCTGGCGGCTGAGGCAGACGGCGCGAAAGAACCGGGTCTTCACGACGATGATCGGCATGGGCTGGCACGGCACGGTGACGCCGCCCGCGATCCAGCGTAACATCCTCGAGAACCCGGCCTGGTACACCGCCTACACGCCCTATCAGCCGGAGATCAGCCAGGGCCGGCTCGAGGCGCTCCTGAACTTCCAGACCATGGTCAGCGACCTGACCGGATTGCCGGTTGCCAACGCCTCGCTGCTCGACGAGGCGACGGCGGCGGCCGAGGCGATGACCATGGCGCAGCGGGTGGCGAAGTCGAAGCGGACGGCGTTCTTCGTGGACGCGAACTGCCACCCGCAGAACATCGCGGTGATCGAGACGCGGTCGGCACCGCTCGGCATCGAGGTGATCGTGGGCGAGCCCGACGACCTCGACCCCGCCGAGGTCTTCGGCGCGATCTTCCAGTATCCGGGAACGTTCGGGCATCTTCGCGACTTCGGTCCGTCGATCGCCAGACTGCACGAGCAGAACGCCATCGGCTGCGTCATCGCCGACCCGCTCGCCCTGACGCTCCTGAAGGAGCCGGGGGCGATGGGCGCCGACATCGCCGTGGGCTCGACCCAGCGCTTCGGCGTGCCGATGGGCTGTGGCGGGCCGCATGCCGCGTACATGGCCTGCCGGGACGAGATGAAGCGGCACATGCCGGGCCGCATCGTCGGCGTCTCGGTCGACGCGCGCGGCAACAAGGCCTACCGCCTGGCACTGCAGACCCGCGAGCAGCACATCCGGCGCGAGAAGGCCACCTCGAACGTCTGTACGGCGCAGGCGCTGCTGGCAGTGATGGCCGGGTTCTATGCCGTCTTCCACGGCCCCGAGGGGCTCAAGGCCATCGCGCAGAGAGTGCACGCCAAGACGGTACGCATGGCCAACGCACTCTCGCAAGGCGGTTTCGAGGTCGAACCGGGCAGCTATTTCGACACGATCACCGTCGCGGTCGGACCGATGCAGGGCGTGATCCTGCGCGCGGCGGAGGCCGAGCAGGTAAACCTGCGCCGGATCGGCAGCGGCCGCATCGGCATCACGCTCGACGAGACCACGCGCGTGGCCAAGATCGAGGCGGTCTGGCGCGCCTTCGGGCTCGCGATGCGCTACGACGCTGTTTCAGACGACTATCACCTGCCTGACGGTCTCGTACGGCAATCGGACTATCTCATGCACCCAGTCTTCCACATGAACCGGGCAGAGACCGAGATGATGCGCTACATGCGCCGCCTCGCCGACCGCGACCTGGCGCTCGACCGGGCGATGATCCCGCTCGGGTCCTGCACGATGAAGCTCAACGCCGCGGCCGAGATGGCGGCGCTCTCGTGGCCGGAATTCGCGAACATGCATCCCTTCGCCCCCGCCGATCAGGCGACGGGCTATGCCGAAATGATCGCCGACCTCTCGGAGAAGCTTTGCGAGATCACTGGCTACGACGCGATGTCGATGCAGCCGAACTCTGGCGCACAGGGCGAGTATGCGGGGCTCCTGACGATCATGGCCTATCACCGCTCGCGCGGCGAGGACCGGCGGGTCTGCCTGATCCCGACCTCGGCGCACGGCACCAATCCCGCCAGCGCGCACATGTGCGGCATGAAGGTGGTCGTCGTGAAGGCCGCGAAGAACGGCGACATCGACGTCGAGGACTTCCGCGCTAAGGCCGAGGCCGCGGGCGACGACCTCGCGGCCTGCATGATCACCTATCCCTCGACCCACGGCGTCTTCGAGGAGAC
>CAYMRW010000155.1:0-5828 GCA_964392825.1 uncultured Rhodobacterales bacterium | reverse complement strand
ATGTTGAGCCGCCCGTCCTCGATGTTGGCCTCGGGCTCGCCGACGATCTGGAAGGTCCGCTCCTCCTCGGTGTCCTCGTCGATCAGGCGGACGCAGGCGCCGAACTTGATCGGCCCCGACAGCGTGGCGGTGTCGATGACGTTGGCGCGGGCGAGGATCGCCTCGAGCTCGCGCACCCGCGCCTCGATGAAGCCCTGCTTCTCGCGCGCGGCGTGGTACTCGGCGTTCTCGCTCAGATCCCCGTGCGCGCGCGCCTCGGCGATCGCCGCGATGACCTCGGGGCGCTCCCTGGACTTGAGCGTCTTGAGTTCCTGGTTCAGCGCGGCGTGCCCCGCGCGGGTCAGCGGTATCTTGTCCATGGCACTTCGACGGTCCGGGTCTCAGGCGAGGCGATATGCCCCATGCGTCGCCGGACCGTGACCTACCGGCCGGGCCGAATGCAAGCGCCATTCGCGGCGATGGACGCTGTGTCGTATTTGCGATTCCGGCTGCGCGACGATAGCTGATCGGGATCACGCGGAGGCACCCAATATGAGCGATATCGAACGCGAGGCGATGGATTACGACGTCGTGATCGTCGGGGCGGGCCCGGCGGGGCTCTCGGCAGCGATCCGGCTGAAGCAGCTCGACGCCGACCTGTCCGTCGTCGTCCTGGAGAAGGGGAGCGAGGTCGGAGCGCATCTGCTCTCGGGCGCCGTTCTCGACCCCTCGGGCCTCGACGCCCTGATCCCCGACTGGCGCGAGCGCGGCGCCCCGATCACCGTCCCGGTCAAGAGCGACGCCTTCTACATCCTCGGCGAGGGTGGAAAGGTCCGCGTGCCGAACTGGGTGATGCCGCCGCTGATGTCGAACCACGGCGCCTACATCGTCTCGCTCGGCCGCGTCTGCGCCTGGATGGCCGAGGAGGCGGAGGCGCTCGGCGTCGAGATCTTCCCCGGCATGTCGTGCTCGGAGATCGTCTGGGACGGCGACCGGGTCGCCGGCGTCGTCGCGGGCGAGTTCGGTCGCCAGGCCGACGGCACGCCGGGGCCCGCCTACGAGCCGGGGATGGAGCTTCGCGGCAAGTACGTGATGCTGGCCGAGGGGGTACGCGGCAGTCTGTCGAAGCAGGTCATCGCCAGGCTCGGCCTCGACCGCGACTGCGATGTGCAGAAGTACGGCCTCGGCATGAAGGAGATCTGGGAGATCGACCCGGACAAGCACCGCGAGGGTGCCGTCGTGCATACGATGGGCTGGCCGCTCGGAAAGAATGCGGGCGGCGGGTCTTTCATCTACCATGCCGAGGACAACCGCGTGTACCTCGGCTTCGTGGTGCACCTCAACTACGCCAATCCGCACCTCTATCCGTACATGGAGTTCCAGCGCTTCAAGCATCACCCGATGGTCGCGGAGTTGCTCAGGGGCGGTAAGCGCATCGCCTATGGCGCGCGGGCGATCTCGGAGGGCGGGTTCCAGTCGATGCCGAAGGCGGCGTTCCCGGGCGGCGTGCTGCTCGGCTGCTCGGTCGGGCTGGTCAACGTGCCGCGCATCAAGGGCAACCACAACGCGATGCTGTCGGGGAAGGCGGCGGCGGAGGCGGCGCACGCCGCCATCGCCGACGGCCGGGCCGGCGACACGCTCGACGGCTACGACCGCGAGCTGCGCGAGGGGCCCGTCGGGCAAGACCTCAAGCGGGTGCGCAACGTCAAGCCGATGTGGTCGCGCTTTGGGCTGACCGCGTCGCTCACGGGCGGCGGCTTCGACATGTGGCTGCAGAACCTGACCGGGGTTTCGATCTTCGGCACGCTGAAGCACAGCAAGACCGATGCGGCGGCGACCGAGCCCGCCGATAAGCACCGCCCCATCGAATACCCCAAGCCCGACGGCACCATCAGTTTCGACCGGCTGACCAACGTCAGCTATTCGATGACGAACCACGAAGAGAGCCAGCCCGCGCACCTCAAGCTGATCGACGCCGACGTGCCGGTGCGCGTGAACCTTCCGAAGTACGGCGGGCCCTCGCAGTACTATTGCCCGGCCGGGGTCTACGAGTTCGTCGATGCCGGCGATGGCGCCCGGCGGTTCCAGATCAACTTCCAGAACTGCGTCCACTGCAAGACCTGCGATATCAAGGACCCGAGCCAGAACATCGTGTGGACGGTGCCGCAGGGGGGCGACGGGCCGAACTACCCGGGCATGTAACGCCTGCGTCAGAGCCGCGCGCATCGATTGCCTGAGCGCCTGCCGGTCGCTAATGTCCCTGGGGTTCGACTTTCGGTGGAGGAGCGTTGATGCCGGCAAGAGTGGCCGCAGTTCTTGCGGCGGGCCTCGCGCTCGCGTTTCCCGCCCTGGCGCAGACGAACTCGGGTGCGTACCTGGCGGCCCGCCACGCTGCGCAGCAGAGCGACTTCGAGCCTGCGGGGCGGTTTTTCACGCGGGCGCTGGTGCAGGACCCGCGCAACCCCGAGCTTCTCGAAGGGGCTATCGGCGCGTTCGTCAGCCTCGGCGACGCCGAGCGCGCCGTGCCGGTCGCGCGGCGCATGATCGAGACCGGCGTCGAGAGCCAGGTCGCGAACCTCGTGCTCCTTACCGATGCGGCGGCGCGCGAATCCTGGAACGCGGCGCTTGAGGATCTGGACGCGGGGCAGAGCGTCGGCCCGCTTTTCGACGGCCTCCTCAAGGCGTGGTCCGAGATCGGTCAGGGCAGCATGGCGGACGCCATCGAAAGCTTCGACGAGGTCGTCGAGGCGCAGGGCGTCAGGGGCTTCGGTCTTTACCAAAAGGCGATGGCGCTCGCCTCCGTTGGTGATTTCGAAGGGGCGGACGAGATCCTGGTCGGCCAGGACGACGACGCCGTGTCGCTGACCCGCCGCGGCGTCATCGCCCACGCGCAGATCCTGAGTCAGCTCGAGCGCAACGACGAGGCGATTGAGCTCTTTGATGCGGTGTTCGGCGAGCCGCTCGACCCCGCGCTCAGGCAGCTCCGCGAGCGGCTCGTGGCGGGGGAGACCATCGCCTTCGACACCGTGCGCTCGCCCCGCGATGGGGTGGCGGAGACCGTGTTCAGCATCGCCGTGGCGCTACAGGGCGAGGCCAACGACGCCTTCACGCTGCTCTACGCCCGCCTGGCCGAGCACCTGCGGCCCGACTTCACCGACGCGATCCTGCTTTCGGCCGACCTCCTCGAGAATTTGCGTCAGTACGAGATGGCGGTCGAGACCTACCGGCGCGTGCCGCGCGACGACCCCGCCTTTCACGTCGCCGAGCTCGGCCGCGCAGGCGCCCTCGAGGACCTGGGCCGGACCGACGCCGCGATCGAGGTGATGCAGAGCCTCGCCGAGACCCATGGCGAGGTCTCGTCGGTGCACGTGGCGCTCGGGGATGCGCTGCGCCGGCTCGAGCGATACGAGGCGGCGACGGGTGCCTACGACCGGGCCATCTCGTTCTTCCCCGAGGACGAGGCAGGTCAGTGGGGCGTCTACTTCGCCCGGGGCATCACTCACGAGCGAAGCGACGCATGGCCCGAGGCCGAAGCCGACTTCCGCAAGGCGCTGGAATTGCGGCCGAACCAGCCGCAGGTGCTGAACTACCTCGGCTACTCGTACGTCGAGATGGGGGAGAACCTCGAGGAAGCGCTTGACCTCATCGAGCGCGCCGTCGCGGCTGAGCCGAACTCGGGCTACATCGTCGATTCGCTCGGGTGGGTCTACTACCAGCTCGGCCGCTACCCGGAGGCCGTCCGCGAGCTCGAGCGCGCGACCGAGCTGCTGCCGACCGATCCGATCCTCACGGACCACCTGGGCGACGCGCTCTGGGCCGTCGACCGCCAGCGCGAGGCGCGGTTCCAGTGGCGCCGCGCCCTGAGCTTCGACCCCGAGGAGGATGCGGCCGACCGCATCCGCCGCAAGCTCGAGGTCGGGCTCGACATCGTGCTCGAGGAGGAAGGGGCAGAGCCCATCGCCGTCGCCAACGACGACGGCTGACCGGCGCGGGTCGCATGGACGCGGCCGAGGTCCTTGCGCCGGCCAAGGTCAACCTGACCTTGCACGTCGTCGGCCGCGGCGCCGACGGCTATCACCTGCTCGACAGCCTCGTGGTGTTCGCCGACCTCGGCGACAGGGTCACGGTGCGTCGCGCCTCCGGATGCTCGCTGTCGGTCGACGGTCCCCTCGCCGCCGCGGCGCCGCCGGGGGAGACCAACCTCGCCCTGCGCGCCGCCCGCCATGCCGGCGCCGCGGTGCAGGTCGATCTCTGGAAGGCGCTTCCGGCCGGAGCCGGGATCGGCGGCGGGTCGACGGACGCCGCCGCGGTCCTGCGAGCGGTTGCGGCGATCGACGGCATCGCGCCCCGCGACGGACTTCCCCTCGGCGCCGATGTCCCGGTCTGCGCGGCCGCATGCCCGACGCGGATGCGCGGCGTCGGCGAGCGCCTCGACCCCGTGGCCGTGCCGCCGGTGCCCCTGGTCCTGGTCTGGCCGGGCGTGCCGGTCGCGACGTCCGAGGTCTTTGCCCGGCGGGTGCCGGTCGACGGCGCCCCGATGCCCGACCGCCTGCCGGCCTGGAACACGACGGCGGAGCTTGCTGCGTGGCTGGACACCCAGCGCAACGATCTCGAGACCGCCGCGACGGCGCTTGCCCCCGGTATCGGCGCCGCGCGCGCGGCGCTTGCGGCCGAACGCGGCTGCCTGCTCGCGCGCATGTCCGGATCGGGCAGCACCGTCTTCGGCATCTTTGCCGATGACGCGGCGGCGTCGGCGGCCGCCCGGGCCATCGCGGCGGCAGAGCCCGGATGGTGGGTACAGGCGACGCGGACGCTCGAGGCGCCGCCTCCGGTTCAGGAAAAGCGGCTGACCACGTAGTCGGCGAGCCCCGACAGCGTGGAGCGCAGCGGATGCGCCGGCAGCTCCTTCAGCGCCGTGTCGGCTCGCGCCGCCCAGCGCCGCGCCTCGGCCTCCGTCGCCTCGAGCGTGCGGCGGCGCCCCATGAGGTCCAGCGCGCGGTCGAGATCGCCCTCCCGCTGCTCCCCGGCCTCGAAGGCGCGGCGCCAGAACGCCCGCTCCTCCTCGCTGCCCTCGGCGACAGCGAGGATCACGGGCAGCGTCAGCTTGCGGTCGCGGAAGTCGTCGCCGACGTTCTTGCCGGTCGTCTGCGCCTTGCCCCGGTAGTCGAGCAGATCGTCCGCGATCTGGAAGGCGATGCCGAGCGCGTCCCCGTAGCGGCGCAGCGCCTCGACCTCGGCCGCGGGCCGCGCCGCGATCACGCCGCCCACCTCGCAGGCCGCGGCGAAGAGCGCCGCCGTCTTGCCGCGCACGATGCGCAGGTAGGTCTCGTAGTCCGTGGCCGTGTTCCGCTGCGCCGTGAGCTGCAGCACCTCGCCCTCGGCGATCGTCGCAGCGGCGCCCGAGAGGATGTCGAGAACCCGCAGCGACCCGGTCTCGACCATCAGCTGGAACGAGCGGGCGAACAGGTAGTCGCCCACCAGCACCGAGGACTTGTTGTCCCAGAGAAGGTTGGCGGTCGGGCGCCCGCGCCGCTGGCGGCTCTCGTCGACGACGTCGTCGTGAAGGAGGGTCGCCGTGTGGATGAACTCCACCGTCGCCGCGAGGCGGACGTGATCCTCGCCCTCGTAGCCGCACATGCGCGCGCAGGCGAGCGTCAGGAGCGGCCGCAGCCGCTTGCCGCCGGCGCCGACCAGATGCGCCGTGACCTCGGGGATGCGCGGCGCATACTCCGACGCCATCCGCGCCTCGATCAGCCGGCCGACCGCGGCCATGTCGTCGGCGAGCGCCGCCGCCAGCACCTCCTGGGGCTGCTTCACGAGTTCGTCCAGGGACATCCGGCCGCCATCAG
>CAYMRW010000154.1:0-5880 GCA_964392825.1 uncultured Rhodobacterales bacterium | reverse complement strand
GCTTGCCGCGTGCTCGAGGGCCATCGCCACGGCGCCCGGTGTCACCACCGCGGCCGCCGGCGCCGCCGCGATGGCGACGCGTCGCGGGTTCGCCGCGGGGCGACGGCTGGTCGCGACCGCAAGCCGTGCATAGGCGGGGGCAGGCGGCACGATCTCGGCGACCCGGGTCGGCACGCGGGCGAAGCCCATGTCGAGCAGCTCGGCGACGCGGGCGTTCCGCGCGGTGCCGGACGTGCCCCCGAACACCGTCGCGATCACCCGCTTGTCGCCGCGTTCGGCCGAAGCCACGAGGTTGAAGCCCGCGGCCCGCGTGTACCCCGTCTTGATGCCGTCGGCGCCGCGGTAGGCCGCGAGAAGCTTGCGGTTGGTGTTGGCGACGGTGCCGACGCCGGCGCTCGTCGAGCGCCGCGAGAAGAGGTTGTAGTACTCGGGATGGTCGTAGAAGAGGCGCCGCCCGAGAACCGTCATGTCCCGCGCCGTCGAGAGGTGCCCCTGCTCGGTCAGGCCATGCGCGTTCTTGAACGTGGTCCGCGACATGCCGAGCGCGCGCGCGGTGCTGTTCATGCGGCGCGCGAACGCGGCCTCCGACCCCGCGAGCGCCTCGCCGATGGCCGTCGCCGCATCGTTGGCCGATTTCACCGCCGCGGCACGGATCAGGTAGCGGAACCGGATCGTCTGACCGGCCTTCAGTCCCAGCTTCGACGGCGGCTCGGCCGCCGCGAAACTGGAGATCTTGACCGGGGTATCGAGGCCGATCTCGCCCCGCTCCACCGCCTCGAAGGCGATGTAAAGCGTCATCATCTTGGTCAGCGATGCCGGATGCAGCCGCGTGTTTGCGTTGCGGGAATGCACGACCTCGCCGGTCCGCGCATCGATCACCATCGCCGCGTACGGGGCGGCCCGGGCCGCGGCGAAGGGAAGCGTCAGGAAGACGAATACTGCGAGGAAGATCAGGCCTCGTCTGCCCGACCGCCCGACACGCGTTTGCACGTCGCTCACCCTTGTCTCTGCCTCTCGCGGCGGGCTCTCCGGCCCGTCCACATGCCGAGGCCTAGCATAGGTTCCGGCGCGAAAAAAGTCCTCCGCTCAGGCAGTTGCGCAGCCCTCCTTAACCTTTTGGCCGACATGTCGTGGCTGGCCTGAAAGATCACACGAAATCGTGGGCCGGAAGCGATTTCACGAGCGTCTCGACACCCCGCAGCGAGGGCAGATGGCGGAAACGCGGATGCGAGTGTGGCGCATCGGCAACTTCGTAGGACCATGTTTCCTCGTGCGGCACGTGGATGCCCCAGCCGCCGGCCTCGATCATCGGGATGACGTCCGACCTCAGCGAGTTGCCGATCATGGCCGACGCGGCCGGCGCGCTGGCATGCCGGGCGAGCACCACGCGGTAGACGTCGGGGGTCTTGTCCGACACGACCTCCACGCCGTCGAAGAGGTCGCCCAGCCCCGACTGCGCCAGCTTGCGCTCCTGGTCGAGCAGGTCGCCCTTGGTGATGAGGAGAAGACGCCTTTCACCCGACAGCGCCTCCACGGCCTCCCGTGCATGCGGCAGAAGCTCGATCGGGTGTTCAAGCATCTCGTGACCCGCCTCTATGAGCTGCCGGATCACCGCGGCCGGAACGCGATCCCCGGTCACGTCGATCGCCGTCTCGATCATCGAGAGAACGAAGCCCTTCACGCCGAAACCGTAGCGGGCGAGGTTGCGCTTCTCGGCCGCATCGAGTCGTGCGGAGAGATCGCCCGGCTCCGCGTGGTCGGCGAGGAGGGCGGCGAACCTGTCGTGCGTCAGGCGAAAGGCCCGCTCGTTGTGCCAGAGGGTGTCGTCGGCATCGAAGCCGACCGTCTCGATCGCGCGCGCCACCGTCCCGCCCTTTTCAGGTCCGGACCGCCTCATATATGCTCCGAGCCGACAAGTCTTCCCGCATCTCGAATCGGAGTCACGATCTTCGTGCGACCTGTACTTCCCATCCACATGGCCGGGAGCAAGGACGGTGACGGCGCAGACGGCTCGGTCGTCGTCGAGACCCGGACGCGGACGCAACGTCCGCCGCTCTACAAGGTCCTGCTGCTCAATGACGACTACACGCCGATGGAGTTCGTCGTGCACGTCCTCGAGCGGTTCTTCGGGATGAACCACGCGCAGGCCTTCGAGCTGATGCTGACCGTGCACAAGAAGGGCCTCGCGGTGGTCGGGGTGTTCTCGTTCGAGGTGGCCGAGACGAAGGTCGGGCAGGTCATGGATTTCGCCCGCCGCCATCAGCATCCCTTGCAGTGCACGATGGAGAAGGAGTAGCCGCGGCGCGATGAGCGCCCCGCGTCTAGCCCTCGCCGTCGATGCCGGTCTCGTCGAACCGGGCAACGGCCGCGTCGTCGCCTTCCGTCCGCCTTCGGGCGCGGCTCTCGCCGGCCTCGATCCGGCCCACACGGTCGTCGTGCACGGCGCGAGGACCGCGCACGACCGACTGACGGCTGAGGGGTGGGAGGTCGTCATAGAGCCCTCCGGCCGGTTCGACGCCGCCATCGTGTTCCTGCCGCGGGAACGCGCCCTGGCGCGGGACCTCGTCGCCGCGGCGGCGACGCTGACCGACGGACCGATCGTGCTCGACGGCGCCAAGACCGACGGCATCGAGGCGATGCTGCGGGAGGTCCGGGCCCGCGCAGCGGTGAGCGAGGTCATCTCGAAGGCGCACGGCAAGATCTTCGCCGCGACCGGCGGCGACTTCACCGATTGGCGGGCCGCGCCCGCGACGCTCGGCCGGTTCCGCGTAGCGCCGGGCCTGTTCTCCGCCGACGCGCCCGACCTGGGGTCGGTTGCGCTCGCGGCGGCCCTGCCGCCCTTGCGCGGGGCGGTGGCCGATCTCGGGGCGGGGTGGGGCTATCTCTCGGCGCGGGTTCTGGCGTCGGACGCCGTGACCCGGCTGCACGCGGTCGAGGTCGAGCATGCCGGGGTCGAGTGCCTGCGGGCGAACCTCGCCGACCCGCGGGTCGAGGTGCACTGGGCCGACGCCGCCACGTGGAGCCCGCCGACGCCGCTCGACGCCGTGGTCATGAATCCGCCGTTCCACGCGGGGCGGCGGCCGGATCCTGCGCTCGGGCGCGCGTTCGTGGCGGCGGCGGGCCGCATGCTGACGCGCCGCGGCGAGCTCTGGATGGTGGCCAACCGCCATCTGCCTTACGAGCACGCGCTGCGCCAGGCCTTCGCCGAGATCCGCGAGATCGAGGGTGACACCGCCTACAAGGTGATCCACGCTCGCGTTCCGAAACACCCGATGCGCTGAGGGCCGAATGACCTTTTCGATCGCCGGCAAGACCGCCGTCGTGACCGGGGCGGCCAACGGCGTCGGCCTGGCCATCGCCCGCCACTTCGCCGAGGCCGGCGCCAACGTCGTCTTCGCCGACCGCGACGAGGCCCGGCTCGAGAAGGAGCTGGGCGAGTTCGAGGGCGACGAGAGCAACGTCCGCGCCTTTGCCGGCGACCTGCGCGAGAAGCTGGCGGTGGCGAACCTCCTGTCGGCGACGATCGACGACTTCGACCGCGTCGACATCCTCGTGAACGCGAGCCGCCAGATCGTCAGCTCCGATCCGCTCAAGGAAGAAGACGACGCGGTCGAACTCCTGCTTCGGCAGAACCTCCTAACCGGCCTCAGGCTCAGCCAGGCCTTCGCGCGCCGGATGATCTCGCAATCCGAGGACGAGGGGAGCGAGGGGCCCGCGGGCTCGATCATCAACCTGTCGTCGATCGCCGCCCGGCGGACGCATCCGGCGCTCCTCGCCTACTCGATCAGCGCCGCGGCGATGGATCAGATGACCCGGTCGCTGGCCGTGGCGCTGGCGCCGCACCGGATCCGAGTGAATGCCGTGGCATTCGGCAGCGTCATGAGCGCGTCGCTGCAGGGCGCGCTCAAGGAGCACGAGGAGTTCCGGCTCGACATCACCCGCCATACGCCGCTCGCGCGGATCGCGCCGGCCTCCGAGGTGGCCGAGGTGGCGCAGTTCCTGGCCTCCGACGGATCGGGCTTCATGACGGGGCAGATCCTGACGGTCGATGGCGGCCGCACCCTCGTCGACCCGGTGGAGGCGCCGGCGCACTAGGCGCGGGTCAGCGCGCCACGCAGGCGCTCGTCGCCGACGCCAGTTCCTCGCGTCGCGCGATGAGGGTTTCGAGCTTGCGGCGCTCCGCCTGCGGATCGACGGCGACCGCCTGGCGCGTGTAGCGGGTGTCGTTGCCGGTGCAGATGCGGGCGTTGTAGCCCCCCGAGCAGAACACGAAGCCGGTGCTGAAGTTCGTCGGCACCCGCTCGTAGCCGTAGCCGCGGGCGAGGTTCGCCCGAGTCTCCGCGATCAGCCGGTCGACGGTCCGGAGCTCGCCGAGCGCGCGCCGGTTGCAGGCATCGGGGTAGGTCGTGCAGGCGCCGAGCAATGCGAGGAGGAGGACGAGCGGTCGCATCGGGTGGAACTCCTGTTGCCCCGCTTCGACGGTATGCTATCGCCCCGCGAAGCGGGAAGGGGGCGCCCATGTCGGACTTGCAGGAGGAAAAGAGCCGCGCGGCGGCGTGGTTCCGCGACCTTCGGGACGAGATCGTGGCGGCGTTCGAGGCGCTCGAGGACACTGCCGGCGGCGACGGGTCGCCGGGGCGCTTCGAGGTGAGCGAAACCCGCCGCGCCAGCGCCGACGGCTCGGACGCCGGCGGCGGGCTGATGAGCGTGATGCGCGGCGGCCGGGTGTTCGAGAAGGTGGGCGTCAACGTCTCGACCGTCTACGGCAGCCTCGGCGAACGAGCGCAGGCGGCGATGGCCGCGCGGAGGGACCTGCCCGGCATCACCGCGGATCCGCGGTTCTGGGCCTCGGGCATCAGCCTCGTCGCGCACATGGCGAACCCGCTGATGCCGGCGGTGCACATGAACACGCGGATGTTCTGGACCCCGGGGGCGTGGTGGTTCGGGGGCGGATCGGACCTCAACCCGGCGATCGAGTTCGACGCGGACACCCGACACTTCCACGACGTCCTGAGGGACGCGTGCGACCGCCATGGCGCCGAGCACTACGCGCGGTTCAAGACATGGGCGGACGAGTACTTCTTCATCGCGCATCGCGGTCGCGCCCGGGGCGTCGGCGGCATTTTTTTCGACGACTACACCACCGGCGACTGGGCCGCGGACTTCGCCTTCACGCAGGACGTGGGGCGCGCCTTCCTGCCCGCGATCCTGCCGATCTGGGAGCGGACCCGCGTCCTCGAATGGTCGCCCGAGGACCGCGAGGCGCAGCTCGTCCACCGCGGGCTATATGCCGAATACAACCTCGTCTACGACCGCGGGACGAAGTTCGGGCTCGAGACGGGACACGACGCCAACGCGGTGCTGATGAGCCTGCCGCCCATTGCCAAGTGGCCCTGAACCGGGCGGAGCGGGCGTAGCGCCCGCAAGACTTCACTTGAAGGCGGCACCCGCCTGGACCTCGCCTCGGGCCAGATCGCCGGCGCGCCGCTGCGCCATCGTCGGCGCTCGCCTAAAGCGAATGGTGCGCCAGCACCGTCCAATTCCCGACCGTGACCCCACGGACTTGCTTGCATCGTGCGGCCACCAGCGCGGCGACCGACACCAGCGCGGCGACCGACAGGCGTCGACGGCGCTCGGGGCGTCAGCGGCGGCGGTCGCGGCGCGAACTCATCGGCTGGAAGGCGACGCCGACATGGGCCTCGCAATAGGGTTTGCCCTGCTGCACGGAGAGGCCGCAGAACCAGAAGTCGTCCGTCGCCGGATCGCCGATCGGCCACTTGCAGGTGCGCTCGGTCAGCTCCATCAGGCCGATCCTGCGGGCGCCCTTCTCGACCTCGCGCACGGTGGCCAGCGCCTCGGGGCTGATCTCGTTGGCGGAGG
>CAYMRW010000153.1:0-5902 GCA_964392825.1 uncultured Rhodobacterales bacterium | reverse complement strand
CGAGACCGAGGACGAGGGGACGCCCAGGCGCCGGCGGAGCAGCCGCAGTCGCACCCGCGGCAGCAAGCGCGGGGCGGCGGTGGAGGCGTCGGACCCCGCGACCGCAGACGGCGACGGGGGCGCCGACACCCGGCAGGAGCCTGGAACCGAAGAGGCGCCGCGCGAAGCCGGCACCGCCGAGCCGGTCGCGGCCGTCGGCGACCCGACACCGACCACGGTCAAGGTGGCGCCGAAGGACTCCGGGGAACGCCCGGGCGATCCGGCGCACGACGACGCGGCCGCGATGGATGCCGAATCCGGACCACGCGGCGAACCGGCACCGCCGGAGGCGGAGCCGCAGGAGGAGCGTGCGCCGCCCCAGGCGGAGCCGCAGGGAGAGCGTGCGCAGCCGAAGGCGGAGCCGCAGCCCGAGCCGGTCGGCGCCGAGGCCGCCGAGGAGCGCGAGGATCGCCCTAAGCGTCGCGGCTGGTGGTCGTTCGGCCGCTGACGCCCCTCGGGTCGCGCCCGCCCACGTCCTCGGGCGCGACCGATACGGCCTTCATCACCGCGTGACAGGGCGTTCCCTGGGCGAGGCGCAGGGCCTCGGCCGACCGGCGCGTGACCCGGGCGAGGAGGACGTCGCGCCCAGCGCGGAGGGCGACTGCGACGCCCGGACCCTCGCCCTTGTGCAGGCTCTCGACGACGGCGGGCAGAACGTTGAGCGCCGAGAGCCCGACGGGTGCCGCGAGCGACAGGATCACGTCCTGCGCGGCGATGCGGATGCGCAGCGCGTCGCCCGGCGCGCCGCGCACCCGCGGGAGGAGCAGGCGACCCGCTGAGACGGCGATCTCGCTCAGCCCGTCGGCGTGGTGCGCGACGATGCGCCCGCCGAGGACGGAGCCCGCTTCCCGCACCCCGAGCGCCGGAAGCGCGGCGGGATCGGTCAGCACCTCGCCCGCAGGCCCCGACCGGGCGACACGACCGTCCTGGAGGATGACGACCGTGGTCGCAAGGCGCGCGACCTCGGCCATGACGTGGCTGACATAGAGAATGGGGATCCCGGTCTCGCCCGCCAGACGCTCGAGAAAGGGGAGGATCTCGGCCCGCCGCGGTTCGTCGAGCGATGACAGCGGTTCATCCATCAGGAGCACCCGCGGCGACGAGAGCAGCGCGCGGCCGATGGCGACCCGCTGTGCCTCGCCGCCCGAGAGGTGCCCGGGGCGACGCTCGAGAAGCGGCGCGAGACCGAGGAGGTCGACGACGCGGGAAACCTCGGCCGGTCCGCCCGACCGGCCGAACCAGCGCCCGTAGGTCAGGTTGGCGCGGACGCTCAGATGCGGGAACAGGCGCCCGGACTGAAAGACGTAGCCCACGCGGCGCCGGTGCGGCGGCACGAAGACGCCGGCGGCGCGGTCGAAGACCACGTGGCCGTCTATCGCGATGCGCCCGCGCTCGGGCGCGAGGAGCCCGGCGACGGCGTTGACGATGGTCGTCTTGCCCACGCCCGAGCGACCGAACAGCGCCGTGACGCCCGCGGGCGCCTCGAAGGCCACGTCGAGAGCGAAGCCGGGGAAGGCGTGCGCGATCGCGACGGTCAGCGTCACGCGCCGCGCACCGCCCGCTCGGCCCGCGACGCCAGCGCCTCGGACGCGAGCAGCGCCGCCATGGCGATCGCCACGGAGACGAGGACGAGGCGCAGCGCCGACGCCTCGCCGCCGGGCACCTGCAGGAAGGCGTAGACCGCGGTGGCGAGCGTCTGCGTCTCGCCGGGAATGTTCGAGACGAAGGTGATCGTCGCGCCGAACTCGCCCATCGCCTTGGCGAAGGCGAGGATCGCGCCCGCGACGATCCCGGGCAGCGCCAGCGGCAGAGTCACCGTGGCGAAGACCCATGTCCGCGAGGCCCCGAGGGTCGCCGCCGCCTGCTCGAGACCCGGGTCCACCGCCTCGATCGACAGCCGGATCGCCCGCACCATGAGCGGGAACGCCATCACCGCGGCGGCGAGCGCGGCGCCGGTCCAGCGAAACGCGAAGACGATGCCGAACGTCTCCTCGAGCCAGCCGCCGACCGGCGCGGTGCGCCCGAAGGTGACGAGCAGCAGGTAGCCGGTGACGACCGGCGGCAGGACCAGCGGCAGATGCACCAGGCCGTTCAGGATCTGCCGACCGCGGAAGCGGCCCCGCGCCAGCAGCATGGCGACCGCGATCCCGAGGGGCAGGCTCGCCAAGGTCGCCCAGAACGCGACGCGGATCGACAGCCGCACCGCCTGCCATTCCTCGGGTCCGAGCCAGTCCATGCCTCAGGGCGACGCGAAGCCGTAACGGCGGAACACCGCGCGCGACGCCTCCGCCCCGAGATGGTCGAGAAGCGTCGCGGCGAGCGCGCGGTCGCCCCCGGCGACGACGGCGGCGGGATAGACGATCTGGTCGTGGCTTTCGGGCGGAAACGTCGCGACGACCGTCACCCGAGGCTCGGCCGCCGCGTCAGAGGCGTAGACGATGCCGTAGGGCGCCTCGCCGGCCGCCACGTAGGCCAGCGCCGCGCGGACGTTGTCGGCCTGCGCCACGCGGTCGCTCAGCGCGTCCCAGAGCCCGAGCGAGGTCAGCGCCTGCCGGCCATAGATGCCGGCGGGGACCGCGCCGTGCAACGCCATGGCGAGCCGTCCGTCGCCGAGCCGCCCGGGAAGCTCTTCCAGCGGAAATGGCGTCGCGTCCGCCCCGGCGACGAGGACGAGGTCGTTCCCGGCGAGATCGGTGCGCGTCGCGGGCAGGATCAGCCCCTGCACCGCGAGGGCGTCCATCCAGTCGACGTTGGCCGACACGAAGACGTCGGCCGGGGCGCCGGCCTCGATCTGTCGCGCCAGCGCCGAACTCCCGGCGTAGGAGATCGCCGCGGTCCGGCCCGACGCCTCCGACCAGATCGCCACCGCCTCGTCGAGGGCGCCCCTGAGGCTCGCCGCCGCGAACACCGTCAGATCGGCGGCCGCCACCGGCCAGGCGGCCAGCAGGGCGATCATCAACGGGGTGCCGAGACTGCGAATGACGGTGGTCCTCGAGAAGAACGGGCGGGCGCGCGCCCCGTATCAGCCATGCCGGGGGCCGCGGGGGCAAGCCGTTTCGCGGCCGCCAGCGCGCCGGAAAGGCGTCCGCGGCGCGATCCGGGCGCGGGGTGGCCGGAAACGCCTGCCCCCCTCGTCGCGTCTTCCCGAAAGCCGGCCGCTTGTCGCGCCGCCGGACGAAGCCGGCCCGTCGGATGTCGCTTCGACGATGCGCCGCCCGATCGAGTGGCCGCGGCGCCCAAGGGGGCGCGCGGCAGCCGGCGATCGGGGCAGTCCGCCTCGCGCCGCCCCTCAGGCCAGGCGATCGAGCGAGGCGGCCATCCGGTCGGCCAGACGATCGAGCCCCTCGGCATCGAGCGTCGGCGCCTCGAGCGTGACCGAGGGCCTCTGGCGCGACTTGGCGTAGCGGGGATCGTAGTGCCGCTCCATGAGCTCGTCGACCAGGTCGCGGAGCGCCCCGGTCGCCGCCATCGCCCTCCACCGGTCGGATGTCTCGCGGCCGACGAGGGGCCGCAGCATGTCGACGGTCGCATCGAGCCGCGCCGGATCGGCGGCGAGGTCGGCATAGGCCCCGATCGTGTACGCGACCCGCGCTTCGCGTGGGGCGGAGATGGCGATGCGCGGGGCGGCACGCATCGCCTTCCAGAGCGCCGGAGGAACCAGCCTCTCGCCGATCTTGCTCGACTCCGCCTCCACGAGCAGCGGCCGATCCGGATCGAGGCCGAGCGCGGCCACGGCGAGGTCGGTCTCGAACCGCTTCTGCGAGGGTTGCGGCCCCATGTCCCCGAAGAGGGAGCCGCGGTGCCGCGCTAGCCCCTCGAGATCGATGACCTGAACCCCGCGCGCGGCGGCTCGCGCCAGAAGCGCGGTCTTGGCCGAGCCGGTGTCGCCGTCGAGGACGACCACCGGGCAGGGCCATGCGCCGTGGTAAAGCCGTTCCACCACCAGCCGACGCCACGTCCGGTAGCCGCCCTCGACGGTTTCGGCGCGCCAGCCGATCTGGCCGAGGATGGCGGCGAAGGATCCCGACCGCTGCCCACCGCGCCAGCAGTAGAGAAGCGGGCGCCAGCCGCCGGGCTTGTCGGCGAGCGGGCCCTCGAGATGCGCGGCGGCGTTCCGCGCCACGATGGCGGCGCCGATCTTGCGCGCAAGAAACGCGTCCTGCTGCACATAGATGGTGCCGACGCGGGCGCGCTCGGCATCGCTCAGTACCGGCAGGTTGACCGCCCCCGGCACGTGGTCCTCGGCGTATTCCGCAGGCGAGCGCACGTCGATCAGCATGTCCCGACGGTGGTCGACGAGGTCGGTCAGATCGGTTGCGCGAAACGCCATGGGCCGAGCCTTTCCACGATGGTTCGATCGGGTCGGATGCCCCGGTGGGGCGTCGTCAAGCGGGTCGTCCGGAACCGCGAAACTGCGCCGGTCCACCGGCCGAACGGAAGGCTCGGGGTACGGACGGGAGGATGTCCCCCCTGCGACGCGCATCCTCGCCCCGGTTCGCCGTTGACCGTGGCGCGGGGCACCGCGGACCGGAAGAGGTCAGAGAAGCGCGTCGGCCATGGCACGTCCGCTCTCCCACGCATGGCCGGCGTCGGCGCCGAGCGCCCAGTCGCCGCCGATCAGCAGTCGACCGTCGGCCGCCTCGAGGAACGGTTGGCCGAGCGGTTGCGCGGTCCGGGCAAAGCGCCAGCGATGCGCGGCGACGTAGGTGGGGTCGGGAAGCGCCTCGCCGGTCAGCTCGCCGAGAAGCCCGGCGAGTTCGGGGGCCATCTCCTCCCGCGTGCGCTCGAGGTTGGCCTCCGACCAGGCAGGGCGCATGTGGAAGACCCAGGTCTCGCCGCTCCGCCCCGGCTTTGCGCCATCGCGCAGCGCCAGCTCCACCGGCGCAGCTTCGGGGCGGACTTCGTCGGGCAGTCCGAGGCGCCGGTCGAACGCTGCGAGCAGCGTCCAGACGGGTTGCATGACGACGGTGTCGAGCGCCGCCTCCCCCGTCAACCGACACGCCTGCGGGGCGGGGACCGCGAGGATGATGCGGTCGAAACCCTCGTGAACCGTCTCGCCGACGGTGACGGTGCCCTCTCGCGGGTCCAGCCCCGTGGCTTCAGCGTCCCCCCGCACCTCCAGGCCCGCGGCAAGCGGCCGCACCAGCCCCGACATGCCCGGCAGGCCCACGTACCGCCGGCCGTGGCATGCGGCCGCGCCGACCTCGGCGAGCGCGTCAAGCGCGGTCGCGAAGGCGTTGTCTCCCGCGACCCAGGGGGCGCCGTGGTCGATGCCGCCGGCATCGGTGCGCCGCGTGGCGAGCCGACCGCCGATACCCCGGCTCTTGTCGAAGACCGTCACGACACGGCCTGCGTCGGCCAGGCGCCGCGCCGCCGTCAGGCCCGCGAGCCCCGCCCCGATCACCGCTATCCGCATTGCACCCTCCACGGCCTGCCTTGCGGCGGGGCGCGGCCGGGGTCAAGCCACGGGCGCAACGAGGATGGCGCGGAAATCGTTTACGTTGGTCAGCGTCGGCCCGGTCACGACACCGTCGCCCAGCGCCGCGAAGAAGCGGTGACTGTCATGGCGGTCGAGCGCCGCGAACGGGTCGAGTCCCCTGGCGCGGGCCCGTACGAGGGTATCCGGGCCTGCGACCGCGCCCGCGATCTCCGCTGCGCCGTCGACCCCGTCGGTGTCGCAGGCAATGACGTGGATCCCCGGTGCGCCGTCGAGCGCGAGCGCCGCGGCGAGCACGAACTCGGCGTTCGGCCCGCCAACGCCGTCGCCGCTGCCGGTCACCGTGCATTCGCCGCCGCTCAGAAGCACGTGTGGCGCCGCGCCCGGCGCCAGCGCCGCCTGCCGCGCCAGGGCGAGGGAGACCTG
>CAYMRW010000152.1:0-5909 GCA_964392825.1 uncultured Rhodobacterales bacterium | reverse complement strand
CTTGCGGTTCTTCGCCCCCATCGTCGTCGTGAACGTCTCGGGCGCCGATTTCGCCACCCTCTCGGCTAGCCGGCCGGTGGCCGCGTGCACCGTCTTCCACGCCTTTCGCGGGGTGATCGGCACGAAGACGTGCAGACCCTTGCCGCCCGAGGTCTTGACGAACGGCACGAGGCCCTCCGCCTCGACGATGCCGCGCACGTGCAGCGCCGCCTCGACGATCTCGTGCCAGGCGATGCCCTCGCCCGGGTCGAGGTCGAGCACGATGCGGTCGGGCTTTTCGAGCCGCTGCCTGACCGTGCCCCAGGCATGGAACTCCACCACGCCGAACTGCGACAGCGCGAGGTAGCCCGGCGCGTCGGTCAGCGCGATGTAGCTGCGCGCCTCGCCGTCGCTGTCGGTGGTCTCGACCGTGGCAATGCTCGCCGGCATGCCGTTGAAGGCGTGGCGTTGAAAGAAGCAGTCGTCCGCGCGGCCGGTCGGGCAGCGCACCAGCGACACCGGCCGGTCGAGGATGTGCGGCAGCATGAAGTCGCCTACCGCCGCGTAGTAGACCGCGATGTCGAGTTTGGTGGCGCCGGTGCGGCCGAACATCCGCCGCTTGGGGTTGGTGATGCTGATCCCGGCGAGATCGGCGTCCGAGATCAGCCGCCGCCGCGGCGCCGTCCCCTCGCTCAGCGCGAGCTCGCGCAGGCCTTTGAAGACGCCGTGGCGCACCGCCCCCTCCGTCGTCAGGTTGCTGTAGTGGACATGCGCCGTCAGGACCGGTCGCACCCAGGTCACATCGCGCCCGCCGCCCGGCAACGGCTCCGCCCCCGCCAGCGGCACGAGGCGTGCCAGCAGGCTCTCGAGCGTCGCCGCGTCGAAGCCGGTACCGACCTTGCCGCGCCAGACGAGCTCGCCGTCCAGCCGCTCGGCCAGCGCCAGGGCGCCGAGACCGCCGGTCTTCGGCGACACGGTGTAGCCCGCGATGACGAAGTCGCCGACGGCGAGCGCCTTGGTCTTCGTCCACGTGCTCGACCGGCCGGGCCGGTAGGGCGCGTCGCCCCGCTTCGAGACCACGCCCTCGAGCCCCATCTCGGAGGCGCGTTCGTAGAACGCCGCGCCGCCTCCCACCACGTGCTCGCACTCCTGCACCGGATGGCGCGGGCCGAGCCCCGCCAGAAGCTTCGCCAGCATTGCTTTCCGGCGGACGAGCGGCGCCGCCGTCAAATCCCAGCCGTTCAGGTGCAGAAGGTCGAAGGCGAAGAAGGTGAGCGCGTTCCCCGCCCCTTGGCTCAGCGCGTCCTGCAGCATGGCGAAGCGGCTGATGCCGCCCTGGTCCTGCACGACGATCTCGCCGTCGATCAGCGCCGCGCGGCAGGGCAGGTCGGCGAAGGCCGCGGCGAGGCTGCCGTAGCGGTCGGTCCAGTCGAGGCCGCTGCGGGTGATGAGCCGCGCCGCGCCTACTTCGACGCGGGCGAGCGTCCGGTAGCCGTCGAGCTTGATCTCGTGCAGCCAGTCGCCGCCGGATGGCGGCGCGTTCACCGCCGTCGCCAGCTGCGGCCGCGGGCGGTCGGGCAGGCGCGCCCGGACAGCGCCCGGCAGCGCGCTCGGCCGCAGCGTCGGCCGCCTCGGCGGTCTGGAAGGCGCCAGATCCTCGATCCGACGGCCGGTCTTCACGCTCTCGGGCCGGTCGCGGATGATGTCGGCCCCGGGGTCGGCGGCCTCGTCGCGCTCCTTGATGAGGAGCCAGTTGCGCTTGCGGTCGCCCTTGCGCGGCTTCAGCGCCGCGAGCATCCAGCCGCCCGCCAGCTTCTCGCCCGCCAGGCGGAACTTGAAGGCGCCGCGCGCGAGGTCGGCCGCGGCGTCGCCCCTGGGCGCCCAGGTGCCGGCATCCCAGACGATCACCGGCCCGCCGCCGTACTCGCCCTCCGGGATGACGCCCTCGAAGTCGATGTAGTCGAGCGGGTGATCCTCGGTCTCGACCGCGAGCCTGCGGTCGGCGGGGTCGAGCGACGGCCCCTTCGGCACCGCCCAGCTCTTGAGGACGCCATCGAGCTCCAGCCGGAAGTCGTAGTGCTCGGCCGTCGCGCGATGCTGCTGCACGACGAACCGGTTCCCGGCCTCGGCCGCGGCGCCACCCTGCGGTTCGCTTGTGCGCGCGAAGTCGCGCTTCTGTCGGTAGGTCTCGAGCTTGTCGGCCATCGTGCCATGAACGTGCAGCGCGTGGTCGGGGTCCGTCGAGGGGTCGGAGAGTCGAATCGGGAAGGGCGCAGCGCCGTGGCCGCGCCCGCGGGGTCTCAGCCCCCCGCGATCGCCTTGGCCTTCTGCACCAGCACCTCGGCCTGGCGGATCGAGGCGTAGTCGATCAACCGTCCGTCGAGCGAGACGGCGCCCTTGCCCTCGGCCTCGGCCTGCTTCATCGCCTCGAGAATGCGCTCGGCCTTCTGCACGTCGGCCTCGGACGGGCTCATTACCTCGTTGGCGAGCGCGATCTGGCTGGGGTGGATCGCCCACTTGCCCTCGCAGCCGAGCACCGCCGCGCGCCGCGCCGCCGCCTTGTAGCCCTCGGGGTCGGAGAAGTCGCCGAACGGGCCGTCGATGGGCCTCAATCCGTTCGCCCGCGCCGCCACCACCATCCGGGCGATCGCGTAGTGCCACATGTCGCCCCAATGCGTCTCGCGGTTGCCCGCGTCGTCGGCGTCGGTCAGGAGCGAGTAGTCCGGGTTGGCGCCGCCGATGCCCACGGTCCGCGCCCGCGTCGAGGCGGCGTAGTCGGCGACGCCGAAATGCAGGCTCTCGTTGCGCTTCGACGCCGCCGCGATCGCGTGCACGTTCTGCATCCCGAGCGCCGTCTCGATGATGTGCTCGAAGCCGATGCGGGTCTTGTAGCCTTTCGCGTCCTCGATCTGCGTCACCATCATGTCGACGGCATAGACGTCGGCCGCCGTCCCGACCTTGGGGATCATGATGAGGTCGAGCCGCTCGCCCGCCTGCTCGACCACGTCGACCACGTCGCGGTACATGTAGTGCGTGTCGAGCCCGTTGATGCGCACCGACATCGTCTTCTTGCCCCAGTCCTGCTCGTTCAGCGCCTTGATGATGTTCTTGCGCGCCTGGGCCTTTTCGTCGGGGGCGACGGCGTCCTCGAGGTCGAGGAAGATGACGTCGACGTCCGACGCCGCCGCCTTCTCGAACATGCGCGGCTGGCTGCCCGGCACGGCCAGTTCGCTGCGATTGAGACGGGCCGGGGCCTGTTCGATCTGATGGAAGCTCATGGGCGGCGCTCCTTGCGGCGGTTCGAGGTCGCGGCGACCTTTGCCAAGCAATTTTGTTGCGCGCAAGCGTCAGTCGGAGTCCCTGGCGGGGCCGCTGCCCGCCATCCCCATGGAGTAGTAGAAGGCGATGGCCTGTCCGCGCCCGCGGACGTCGAGCTTGCCGTAGAGGTTCGAGAGGTGGAACTTCACCGTATTGCCGGAGATGCCGAACCGCGCCGCGAGCTCCCGGTTCGACAGGCCTTCGGCGAGCGCGGCCAGCATCGCCCGCTCGCGCCGCGACAGGTGGCCCGCGGGGTCTCGGCGCAGGTCGCGCACGTCGAGGAACGGGAAGGACATCCGCCCCGCCGCGACGTCGCTGCAGGTCGCGAGAAGTGTCGCGGGCGGCGCCGTGCGGTCGCAGAAGGCCGCGGCCCCCGCGGCCATGGCCCGGCGCGGCGCATCCCCCGTCGGGTCGCCGTAGACCACGAGGCGCGTCGCCGCGCCCTGGCCGCGCAAGGCCTCGGCCACACGGGCGCCGCCGAGGGGCGGCAGCGACCAGTCGACGACACCGATCTCGACGGGCAGGCGGATGACCGTGGCGAGGAACCCCTCCGCGGTGCCCGCGGTCGCGACGAGGCTGAACCGCGGGTCGCGCTCGAAGAGCTCGGACATGGCCGAGAGCATCAGCGGATTGCCGTCCGCGAGGATGACCAGGATCTGGGGGCCGGACACGGTCACGAATCTACCTCTTCAGGTAGGTTCGTGTCGAGATGAGCCGCGAAGCTATCCGCTCGGGTGGGAAAATACCGCCCGAGGGAGTATGACGTTCCCACCCGTGCCGGTATTGCGGGACGAGGCAGGGCACCCGACGGTTGGGTACCGTCGCGGGAGGATCGAGGTGGATATTCACGAATACCAGGCCAAGGAGATCCTTGGCCGCTTCGGGGTAGAGGTACCGCCCGGCGCGCTCGCCTACAGCCCCGAGCAGGCGGCGTATCGGGCGCGGGAGCTCGGCGGCGAGCTCTGGGCGGTCAAGGCGCAGGTGCATGCCGGCGGCCGCGGCAAGGCTGGCGGGGTCAAGCTCTGCCGATCCGACACCGAGATCTACGAGGCGGCGGAGGCCATGTTCGGCCGCAGCCTCGTCACCCATCAGACCGGACCCGAGGGCAAGGGGATCTACCGCGTCTACGTCGAGGCGGCGCTGCCCATCGACCGCGAGATCTACGTGGGCTTCGTTCTCGACCGGACGAGCCAGCGGGTGATGATCGTGGCCTCCGCCGAGGGCGGCATGGAGATCGAGGACATCTCTTCCGAGAAGCCCGGCTCGATCGTCCGCGCGCTGGTCGAGCCCGCCGTGGGACTGCGGGACTTTCAGTGCCGCGAGATCGCCTTCGCGCTCGGGATCGAGCCGGCCCTGATCCAGCAGATGGTCCGGACGCTGCAGGGCTGTTACCAGGCGTTCCGCGACCTCGATGCGACCATGGTCGAGATCAATCCGCTGGTCATCACCGGCGACGGGCACATCGTCGCGCTCGACGCCAAGATGACGTTCGACGACAACGCCCTGTTCCGGCGCCCGCACATCGCCGAACTGCGCGACAAGAGCCAGGAGGACCCGCGGGAGTCGCGCGCCTCCGACCGCGGGCTGAACTACGTGGGCCTCGACGGCAACATCGGCTGCATCGTCAACGGCGCCGGCCTCGCCATGGCGACGATGGACACGATCAAGCTTGCCGGAGGGGAGCCTGCGAACTTCCTCGACATCGGCGGCGGGGCGACACCCGACCGTGTGGCCAAGGCGTTCGCGCTCGTCGTGTCGGACCGCAACGTGCAGGCGATCCTGGTCAACATCTTCGCAGGCATCAACCGCTGCGATTGGGTCGCCGAGGGCGTCGTGCAGGCGCTGCGCGAGACCGAGGTGGACCTGCCGATCGTCGTGCGGCTCGCCGGCACCAACGTCGAGGCGGGGCAGAAGATCCTGGCCGAGAGCGGCCTGCCGATCATCCGCGCGACGACGCTCGCCGAGGCTGCCGAGCGGGTGGTCGCGGCCTGGAGGAACGATGCCAAAGTGAGGGCGGCGGAATGAGCATCCTGATCGACGAGACGGTGCCGGTGATCGTGCAGGGCATCACCGGCAAGATGGCGCGGTTCCATACGCTCGAGATGCGCCGCTACGGCACCGAGGTCGTGGGCGGCGTGGTGCCGGGACGCGGCGGCGAGGAGGTGGACGGCCTGCCGGTCTTCGACACGGTGAAGGAGGCGGTGGCCGAGACCGGCGCCACCGCGAGCCTCGTCTTCGTGCCGCCGCCCTTCGCCGCGGACTGCATCATGGAGGCCGCCGACGGCGGCGTCCGCTACTGCGTCTGCATCACCGACGGCATCCCGGCGCAGGACATGATCTCGGTGAAGCGCTACATGTGGCGCTTCCCGAAGGAGCGGCGGATGGTGCTGACCGGGCCGAACTGCGCCGGCACGATCTCGCCCGACAGGGCGATGCTCGGGATCATGCCGGGGCACATCTACCTCAAGGGCCCGGTGGGGATCGTCGGGCGGTCGGGGACGCTCGGCTACGAGGCGGCGAGCCAGCTCAAGGAGCGCGGGATCGGCGTCTCGACCAGCGTCGGCATCGGCGGCGACCCGATCAACGGTTCGTCGTTCCGCGACATCCTGATC
>CAYMRW010000151.1:0-5943 GCA_964392825.1 uncultured Rhodobacterales bacterium | reverse complement strand
CGGCTCGGGCAGGCCCCGGCCGCGGCGGAACGCCCGTGGCAGAGACCGTGCGCAATCGGCTTCTGGCCAAGGGCAGGACCGAGGCGGTGGCAGGGCAGGGCGGTCCGCGACGGGGCTGGACACGGCGAGGCGCGCCTTGCGATTCGAGCGCGCGACCGGCGGCGGCGGTCAGAGCAGGTCGGTCAGCCGCGCCGCCGTCTCGAGCATCCGCGGACGGTGCGCGGCCAAGCGCTCGAGCGAGGTGCGCGGGATCACGCCCTGGATCGCCAGCGCGGCGATGATCGCACCGGCCCGGTCGCGCACCGGCACCGCGGTGCCGACGAGGCCCACGAGGAACTCCTGATTGTTGGTCGAGAAGCCGTCCTCGCGGATGCGCGCGAACTCCTCCTCCAGCGCCGCGGGGTCGGTGATCGACCAGTCGGTGAACCGCTCGAGCCGGGCGCCCGAGAGGAACTCGGACCGCGTCGGATCGGGGAGATGCGCGAGCAGCAGCTTGCCGATCGCCACGACATGCGCCGGCAGCTGGTCGTTCGGGCTGATCGTGAAGCGCAGCGGCCACTTGAACTCGACGCGGTCGAGATAGAGGACCGAACGACCGTTCAGGATGCCGAGATTGGCGGATTCGGCGACGTCGGACACGAGGCGCTCGAGCTCGGCATGGATCGGCAGGCTCGCGACCGCGGCCTTGAGCGTGCCGATGCTGAGCTGGCGCATCCGCGGGCCGAGGATGAACTGGTCGCGGCGCACCGATCGCTGCACGATACGGCTCTCCTCGAGCTGCTGCAGCACCCGGTGCACGGTCTGCTTTGGCATGTCGGTGGCCTCGGCGAGAAACGCGAGGCTGACCGGACGCGCCTCGTCCGCCAGCCGCTCGATCACGAGCAGGGCTTTCTCGAGTGCCGATGACGGCTTGGCCACGTTCGTCTCCTGCTGCACGCCACTTCTGACCCCGGGTCGCGGCAATGGCCAGCGCGGCCGAGGCCGACGGGGCGATGGCGGGGCCGCCGCGGTGCGCGACCATGACCCCGCCGTGCGGCGCAGGCAAGATTCCCGTCATGCGCGAGCTGCCGCGCTGCCGGGCGGCGGCAGCCTCCGCGGATCGGCGCCGAATCGGCCCCGATCCTTTCGCGCGTTGCCCGATGGCCGTCCCGTGGCTGCGCAAGCGTCTGTCCGCGCGCGCGATTCCGTCCGATCCGGCCGCGCGCGCAGCGGTGGATCTCGAGCGCGTTGCCAAACGACGAACCCTGTGGTTCTATCCAAAAAACAAGATGCGACGTCCCGGTTTTTGCTGAGAGGCGACCCGGGACGACTTCCAAGCGCAGACGACATCAAGGGAGGAAGGAATGGCCCAGAGAGTGAGGTCTTGTCTTGGCGCCACGGCTGCCGCCGTGGCGCTCCTGGCCGGGGGCGCGCACGCGCAGGACGACTATCCGAGCAGGCCCATCGAGCTCATCGTCACGTTCGGGCCCGGCGGCGGCGCCGATCTGATGGGCCGGCAGATGGCGCAGCTCCTCGAGGACGGGCTCGGCGTGTCGATGCCGGTCTCGAACGTGGCGGGGGCCTCGGGCAACGCCGGCCTCACGCGCCTCGCGTCGAGCGCCGCCGACGGCTACACGCTCGGCACGCTGATCTCGCTCACCGTGGCGTCGTGGGCATCGGGGATCGGCGACAACGAGCCGGGCGACTTCGACATCATCGCCGTGGTGCAGAGCTCGCCGTCGTTCCTGTTCGTGCCGACGAACGGCGCCTACCAGACCGCCGAGGAGCTGTTCGACGCGGCGCGCGAGGATCCGGGGGCGCTGACCGTTGCGACCTCGGGCTACGGCACGCAGGACGACGTCACGCTGACGCTCCTCGCCCAGGACGGCGTCGAGATGTCGAACGTGCCCTTCGAGGCGCCGTCGGAACGCTACGCCTCGCCGATCGGCGGCCACACGACGGCGATCTACGAGGAGCCGGGCGACGTCGGCCAGTTCATCCAGGCCGGACAGCTCAAGCCGATCGTCGTGTTCTCGTCCGAGCGGCATCCGGACTTTCCGGACGTGCCGACATCGTCCGAGCTCGGGTTCGAGATCGCCGATCTCGACAACTTCCGCAGCGTCGCGGCCCCGGCCGGCACGCCCGAGGAGGTGATCGCGACGCTCGAGCAGGCGGTGCTCGACGCGGTCGCGTCGGAGGAGTGGCAGGCGTTCTGCAGCAAGACCTACACCTGCATCGAGCCTGTCACGGGCGAGGCGGCGCAGGACATGATCGGGTCGTTCCGCGACGAGATCGCGTCCCAGCTCGGCACCTGAGGCCGATCGTGGCGGGCGGCCCGATGCGCGGTCTCGGCCGGCGCGCCACGGCGCCAGCCGACCGCGCGCGGGCCCCCTGGCCGACGCTCGCGGCAAATCTCGCGGCGCCGGCCATGCTGCTTCTCGCGGGGCTGCTCCTGCCGCTCCGCGTCTTCGAGAGCGAGCCCGCGCTCCGCGGCGACGGCCCGGGGCCCGGGGCCTGGCCGTCGGTCATGCTGGCGGCCATCGCCGTCTTCGCGGGCGTGTGGATGGTGCAGGAGGTGCTGGCCTGGCGCCGCGGGCACGACGTCATCGACGCGGGCGACGCGCTGCCCGAGCCCGAGCGGGAACACTACCACTACGCCAAGGCGGTCGCCGGGCTGGCGATGATCCTCGCCTACGGCTGGCTCCTGCCGGTCCTCGGGTTCGCCGTGGCGACGACGGTCTTCATCCTCGTCTGGTGCGTGATCGGGGGCATGCGGAACGTCGCGGCGCTGGTGCTCGTGCCGGTCGTCGGGACCGTGGCGCTCCTGTGGCTCTTCATGGGGCTGGCGCTGATGCCGCTCAGCCGGGGCCGGGGGGTCTTCGACCAGATCAGCATCGCGGTGCTGCAGACCCTCGGCATCTACTAGGCGGCGAGGAAAGGGGACGCGCCACGTTGGGTACCTTCGAACTCCTCGGCGGCGGCTTCCAGAACGCCTTCGCGCTCGGGTCCTTCGCGACGATCGTCATCGGCCTGCTCGTCGGGGTCGTCGCCGGCGCGCTGCCCGGCATCTCGTTCGTCAACGCGATGGCGATGTCGCTGCCCTTCACCTACGTGATGACGCCGACCAACGCGATGCTGTTCCTCGGCGGCATCTACGTGGGCGGGGTCTTCGGCGGCTCGATCTCGGCGATCATGATCAACGTCCCCGGCACGCCCGCCTCGCTGCCCGCCTGCTGGGACGGCTATCCGATGACCCGGCGCGGCGAGGTGCGCCGGGCGCTCGCCATCGCCGTCACCGCCTCGGCGACGGGCGGCCTCGTCAGCGCGCTCCTCCTGTCGTTCGCGGCGGCGCCGTTCGCGACCCTCGCGCTCCGCTTCTCGCAGCCCGAATTCTTTGCCGCGACCCTCCTCGGCCTCGTCAGCGTCATCGCCATCGCCAAGGACCGGCCGGTGATCAGCGTCCTGTCGATGCTCATCGGCATCGTGGTGGGGACGGTCGGGGTGGACCCGCTCTACGGCGCGCCGCGGTTCAGCTTCGGCATGCCGATGATGCAGAGCGGCATCGACTTCGTCGTGGTGATGATCGGCCTGTTCGCGGTCAGCGAGGTCATCGACCTCATCGCCACCGACCGCGACCTCAGGCCCGCGCGGTCCGAGGGCAGGGGGCTGCCCATCGGCTTCCGCGACATCTGGGCCATCAAGGGCGCCATCGCCCGCGGCGCCGGCATCGGCAGCATGCTGGGCGTGATCCCGGGCGCCGGCGCCACGCCGGGGGCGGTCATCGCCTATGGCGTCGAGAAGCAGGCGTCGGGCCGCGGCCACGAGTTCGGCACCGGGGTCGAGGCGGGGCTCGCCGCGCCCGAGGCCGCCAAGAACGCCACCACCGGCTCGGCCATGGTGCCGCTCCTCACCCTCGGCATCCCGGGCAGCGCGGCGACCGCGATCATGCTCGCGGCGATGATGCTGCACGGCGTCAATCCGGGGCCGCTCCTGTTCATCACCGACCCGACGATGGTCT
Organism: uncultured Rhodobacterales bacterium; assembly: GCA_964392825.1. Classification (GTDB taxonomy): domain Bacteria; phylum Pseudomonadota; class Alphaproteobacteria; order Rhodobacterales; family Rhodobacteraceae; genus Roseitranquillus. The sequence goes on along the minus strand of CAYMRW010000151.1, from coordinate 1,946 downwards.
ACACGATCTTCGCCGCCATGATCATCGCGAACCTCCTGATGATCGGGGCGGGGATCGGCGTCGCGCAGTTCTTCTCGACGCTGATGCGGACGCCGCCGGCGGTGCTCGCCGCGTTCATCGTCGTCCTCAGCGTCGTCGGCGCCTACGGCGTGCGCAACAACGTGTTCGACGTCTACGTCTGCCTCGTCTTCGGCGTCATCGGCTGGGTGATGAAGCGGACCGGGTTCCCGACCGCGCCGCTCGTCCTCGGCGTCATCCTCGGGCCGCTGGCGGAGCGCTACTTCATGACGACGCTCGCCAACTTCGACCAGGACTGGACCGTCTTCTTCACCCGCCCGATCAGCGGCAGCATCCTGTTCCTCGCCCTGCTCTTCGCGGTCTGGTCGCTCTGGCCGTCCGTGAAGTCGCTCTACGCCCGCCTGTCCGGGACAGGGCTGACACACCCCCGGGCCGGCCGATGACGCCGGGACGCACCGACACCAGAGACCCAGACGCGGAAAGGCCACGACACATGAAGATGACCACCGAGGAAGCCTTCGTCAAAGTTCTGCAGATGCACGGCATCCGCCATGCCTTCGGCATCATCGGTTCGGCGATGATGCCGGTGTCGGACCTGTTCCCGAAGGCCGGGATCACCTTCTGGGACTGCGCGCACGAGACCAACGCCGCGCTGATCTGCGACGGCTACAGCCGCGCCACCGGCAAGATGGGCATGGCGATCGCGCAGAACGGGCCGGGGGTGACGGGCTTCGTCACCTCGGTCAAGACCGCCTACTGGAACCACACGCCTATGCTGGTGGTGACGCCGCAGGCGGCGAACAAGACGATCGGGCAGGGCGGCTTCCAGGAGGTCGAGCAGATGGCGCTGTTCGAGGACATGGTCTGCTACCAGGAGGAGGTACGGGACGCCAGCCGCGTCGCCGAGGTGCTCAACCGTGTGATCGAGAAGGCCTGGCGCGGCGCGGGCCCCGCGCAGATCAACATCCCGCGCGACTTCTGGACCCAGGTGGTCGACGTCGAGCTGCCGCAGATCGTCCGTCTGGAGCGTCCCTCGGGCGGGCGCAAGGCGATCTCGGAGGCGGCGCGGCTGCTTTCCGAGGCGCGGTTCCCGGTGATCCTGAACGGGGCGGGCGTGGTGATCGCGGGGGCGATCCCCACGAGCATCGAGCTGGCCGAGCGGCTCGACGCGCCGGTCTGCTGCAACTACCAGCACAACGACGCCTTCCCCGGCAGCCATCCGCTGTCGGTCGGCCCCCTGGGCTACAACGGCTCGAAGGCGGCGATGGAGCTCATCTCCAGGGCCGACGTGGTCCTGGCGCTCGGCACGCGGCTCAACCCGTTCTCGACCCTGCCGGGCTACGGCATCGACTACTGGCCGAAGGAGGCGAAGATCATCCAGGTCGACATCAACAGCGACCGGATCGGATTGACCAAGAAGGTCGGCGTCGGCATCTGCGGCGACGCGCAGGACGTCGCCCGGCAGATCCTCGACCAGCTCTCCCCCACCGCAGGGGACGCCGGCCGCGAGGCGCGGCGGGCCGAGATCGCGCAGCGCAAGTCCGCCTGGCTGCAGATGCTCTCCTCGCTCGACCACGAGGAGGACGACCCCGGCACCGTCTGGAACGAGAACGCGCGCCAGCGCGAGCCCGATCACATGTCGCCGCGGCAGGCCTGGCGGGCGATCCAGGCGGGCCTGCCCGAGGACGCGATCATCTCGACCGACATCGGCAACAACTGCGCCATCGGCAACGCCTACCCGACCTTCGAGCATGGGCGGAAATACCTGGCGCCGGGCATGTTCGGCCCCTGCGGCTACGGCTTCCCGGCGATCATCGGCGCCAAGATCGGCTGTCCCGACACGCCGGTCGTGGGCTTCGCCGGCGACGGTGCCTTCGGCATCTCGATGAACGAGATGACGTCGATCGGCCGCGAGGAATGGCCGGCGA
>CAYMRW010000150.1:0-5963 GCA_964392825.1 uncultured Rhodobacterales bacterium | reverse complement strand
GTGACCATGTCGTCGATGCCGACCCATTCGTCGGGCTTGTGCGCAAGCGCCAGGATGCCGGGCCCGTAGGCAATGCAGTTCCGCAGCCGCCCGATGCGGTCGATGTGCTTCTGATCGTAGGTGCCGGGCGAGGCCACGTAGGCGGGCTCGCGGCCGATCGTCGCCGCGATGGCCCGGGCGACGGTGACGACGACGGGCGCCGCGCGGTCGGTCATCGTCGGCAGCACCCGGTGCAGTTCGCGGACCGCATAGCGGAGGCCGGGGCGGTCCCGCGCCACACGCTCGACCAGGCGAGCGATCTCGGCCGCGACCTCGTCGGCGTCCTCCTCGGCGAGGAAGCGGCGGTCGAGGACGAGGCGGCAGGAATCGGCGACCACGGGCGACGGCAGCCCGGTGGCGTCGGTATCGCCCTCCGCCTGCCCGCCATGGATCGAGTTGAGGTTGAGCGTCGCGTGACGCGCGCCCTCGGGCACCACGGGCGCCTCGGTCACGCGGACGGCGAGGGCCGGCATGAGTTCGGCCTCGATGGCGGCGAGGATGGCGCTCATGTGGCGGATGGCGCAGTCGCCGAGGAACGGCATCGAGCCGTGGCCGATCTCTCCCATCGTCTCGATCTCGCCCCACCAGACGCCGCGGTGGCCGAGGCAGATGCGGTCGGGGTCGAGGGGTTCGGGGATCACCACGTGCTGCACGCGGGCGGGGTCGAACCAGCCGCGCTCGGCAAGCCAGGCGACGCCGCCGTAGCCGCCCGATTCCTCGTCGGCGGTGGCCGAGATCTCGATGGCGCCGGCATGGTCCGGGCGGCGGGACACGAACGCCTCGGCAGCGACGATGGCGGCGGCGAGGCCGCCCTTCATGTCGCAGGCCCCCCGGCCCCAGACGCGATCCTCGGCGACCGTGCCGGCGAAGGGGTCGACGCTCCACCCCTCCCCCGCCTCGACCACGTCGATATGCCCGTTGAAGTGGACGCAGTCGCCGGGCCGCCTGCCCTCGCGCCGCGCGACGAGGTTCCAGCGCGGATGCGCGTCGCTGTCGCCGGGCGTCCCCTCGGCGCGGAGGCGGGTGACGGCGAAGCCCTGCCGCTCGAGCCTCTGGCCGATCAGGTCGCAGACGGCGCGGTAGTGCCGTCCGGGCGGGTTCACCGTGGGAATGCGGATCATGTCGCGCGTCAGGTCCACCATGTCGTCGCGGCGCTCCCGCACCGCGGCGGCCAGATCGTCGTCGAGGACCATGGCGTCGGACATGGGCGCGACGATGCCCGGCTTCGCGCCGTGCCACAACCGGTGTCAGCGGGCGCGCACCTGCACCGTCTCGCCGATCTCGTCCAAGATGCCGCGAAGAGTGTCGAAGTCTTCGTGGCGGACGCGCATCCAGGCGTTCGCCATGTAGCCCGCCTCGACGCCCTGGGTGGGCGTGCCGGGATCGGGAAAGCGTGCGTCGACGACGAGGTGGCCGTACTTGCTCCAGATCGCCTCGGCGCCGTCGTAGTGCAAGATCGTGCCGTCGCGATCGGGGCGCAGCGCGACGATGCCGCAGGCGTAGCGGCGCGAGGGGGCGCGATCCGTCGTGTGCCGGCAGACGGCGAGCGCCCATTCGCGGTAGAGGTCGAACTCGCCCGAGGCGCAGTAGCTGTCCCACTGGCCGACGCCCGGCGGGCGGCAGCCGATCTCGGAGAACTTGAGCCCCTTGGGACCGAAGAACCACTCCATGTGCGTCGCCGCCGTCGTGATCCCGAGCGCCTCGACGACGCGACGCCCCATCGCCTTGATCTCGTCGTAGGCGGGGACGTCCATGCGGTTCGTCGCGACGATCTGCGGCGAGATCCAGCGGGTGCGCATCGCCTCGAGGACGTTCGGGTAGTAGTGGCTGATGAAGTCGTGGCCGACGCGGCCGTCGACCGTCAGCGTGTCGTAGAACCCCTCGTGCCCCTCGATGAACTCCTCGATGGCGGCAGGGGCGCCGTCGGCGAGGCCGCTCGCGCGGGCGGCGTGCTGCAACTCGTCTTCGTTGCCGGCGCGGAAGGTTCCGGCGGCGCCGGCGGCGTCGCGCGGCTTTATGATGACGGGGAAGCCGTAGGCGCGGGCGAACTCGGCCGCCTCTCCATAGCTGCGCACGCCCGCCGAGGCGGCAGTGGGTACGCCGGCGCGGCGCAGCACCTCCTTCATCGCGACCTTGTCGCGGCAGAGATAGGCGGTGCGGGCCGAGATCCCGGGGATGTTGGTCCGCTCGCGGACATGCGCCGCGGGCAGGATGTGCGCCTCGACCGTCGCCTCGAGGCGGTCGACCCAGAAGTGCTTCTGCGCCTCGCGGACGGCCCATTCGAGCGCGCCCTCGTTGGTCACGCTCTCGATCCGCTGGTAGCCCTTGAGCCAGCCGCGGGTCTCGGCGTCCAGCCACTCCTCCGGCCGCTCCCCAATGCCGTAGACGTCGGCCCCGACCGAGGCGAGAGCGCGGACGAACTCGCGCTGGTTGGCGGGAAAGGCGGGTTCAACGAAGAGAACATTCATGGCATCAACTCAGCTGATCGAGGTAGATCGGCAGCATCTGCCGCCAGGTCGGCCAGTCGTGATCCCATTCGGCCCCCCACTCGACGACGCGGTTCGGGACCCCCTTGTCGCCGAGGATGCCGGCCATGCGCCAGTTCTCGTCCGGCGCCTCCCACCGTCCGCCACCGAAGGCCATCAGCACAAAACGCCGGCGCAGGAGGTCGAGCAGCGAACCGTTCATGCCGTGCAGGAAATGCCAGGGCGACGCGAAGTAGAAGTCGCCGTTGCCCTGGAACCCCATCAACCTCTCGATGTCGAAGCTGGCACTCATCGCCACGGCGCTGCGGAAGGCCCAGGGGAAGCGGCAGGTCAGAGCGACCGAGTTGAAGGCCCCGATGGAGGCGCCGGCGACCACGACCTCGGCAGCGTCGTCCTGGCAGTCCTGGCGGATGGCGGGCACCACCTCCTCGGCCACGGCCTCCTGATACCGGTTGAGCAGCCAGCAGCGGTAGCCGACTGTGCCCCAGCCGGCGGCGAGGGCCCGCCCGCCGATGGAATCGCATGAGAAGACCTTGATCCGACCCGCCTCGACCAGAGGCCAGACGGCGCCGAGAAGGCCCATGCGCTCGACCTCCTCGGCGTCGCCGCCGGCGGTCGGCAGGAGCAGGACAGGCTGGCCGTAATACCCCCAGCGGACCAGCGAGATCTCCTGCTGCATCCGGTCGGAGTACCACCTAGAGCCCGTCTTGATCGCCACGCTGGCCCTCCTGCTCGCGCCAGTGCTGAACGCGGCCCCAGAACATCTCGGTGAACTCGTCGATCTCGTGGGGCGGGAACAGGGCCGAGACCTTCTGGCGGATTGCGTCGCGCATCAGCTGGGTGCCGAAGAAATCGTAGGCGAGCTCGTCGAGATGCCCCAGCTTGGTCCGGCAGAACTCCTGAAAGCGTTCGGTCTCGAGGCGCTCATGGGCGATCTTCGCGTATTCCCCGAGCCGCTCGCGGAACGGCAGGTCGCGGTCCGCGACGTCGTAGAACGGCTGCCAGTCCATGTTCCGGCGCATCTTGCGGTCGGTTGCGGCGCAGAAGATCGACCAGCGCAGGTTCGCCTTGATCATCCACGGGAAGTGGTAGTGCAGCGAGGTCACCTGGCTGTCGGGGCAGGCGTTGGCGAAGTCGATCGGGTGCCAGACGCCATCGCGGCGAAGGCTCTCGCACGAGTTGAAGTCCCAGCCGAAGAAGGCGTTGATGCACATCGTCATGTCGTGGAGGACCGATCGGTCTTCCTCCGGCAGGAAGTCGATGTCCATGCGGTAGCGGTCGTGCAGCGGCGCCCCGGGGTCGTAGTTCACGATGCGCATCTGCGGCCCGAGCCCGACGCAGCGGACGAACCAGTCGTGCGGCAGGATCGCCTGCTGGATATTCATGACCTCGGTGCCGCTCGCATCGTAGGCGCGCTGGAAGCCCGCGAGGTCGTCGATCTTGGTCACGCCCTTCCAGCCGCCGCCGTGAAAGGGCTTCATGAAGAACGGGTAGCCCATCCTCGACCCGATCTCCTCGAGCGAGAACATCTTCGCGTACTTCTTCAGCGTCGGCTCGAGGTCGTCGGCGGGGTCGTAGGCCTTGGGCGGCAGCAGCCAGGTCTCGGGCACCGGCAGGCCGAGCCGCATCATCGCCGCGTAGGACGTGTGCTTCTCGTTCGACTGCAGCGACCAGGGGTTGTTGTAGACGTAGAGGTCGTTGACCAGGATCGCCTTCTTGATCCACTCGCGGCTGGTCGAGTACCAGTGGGTCAGCCGGTCGATGACGACGTCGTACTTGACCGGCTGGCGCAAGTCGAACGGCTCGATCGTCACCCGCTCGAGGTTGAAGTTCAGCCGCCGGCCGTCGAGCTCCATGCCCTTCGTCACCTGCTCGAACAAGCTTTCGTAGCAGATGGGCCAGCAGATGTCGGCCCCCAGCGACAGCCCGATGTTCACCTCTCGGTCCGCCATCGTCACCCCCTCGACGCGCCCCCGGCGCGCGGGTGGCGCTTATTGATTATCGGCGGTCGGAAGCACCCACATCAGGCCGTCCCGCAACTGGTCGCGCCAGTTGTGCCAATGGTGCCCGTCCCACGCCGACTTGAACAGAACATCGACGCCATGCGAGCGCAAGAACTCCGCCATCGCCTTGTTCTGATCGGCGAGCCCCTCGAGCTCGCCGGTCGACACGAAGGCGCGCGTCGCGGGGAGCGACGGCGCCCTCCGCAGGGCCCGAACGAGCCGGGCGATACGGTGAAAGACGGGATGCGGCCTCGCCTCGAGCTTGCGTTCGTCCAGGATGAAGGACCCCGACTTCAGCACCAGGCCGCCGAAGACCCCGGGATAGCGGAAGGCGGTCGAGAGCGACGCGACGGCGCCGAGGCTGGCACCGAGCAGCACGCGGCGTGCCGGGTCGCGCGTGGCGCCGTATCGCGAGCCGACCGTCGGCAACACCTCCCGGACCAGATAGCGCGCATGCCGGCGGCCGCGGGTGTACTCGGTCATCCGGTCGCGGGTCTGCACGAGGACGGCGAGGAGCGGGGGGATGTCCCCCGCCGCGATCAGGTTGTCGAGCGAGGTCGCGAGGTCGGCGTAGGTCACGAAGTCGGTGCCGTCGTGGATTACGACGACGGGATAGGCGGCGTTCAGGTCGTACCCGGCCGGAAGGTAGATCCGCTCCTCCCGGACCTCGTCGAAGACGGTGCTCTCGACAGGAAGGCGTTCGATGCGGCCGGCCGGCGCGCCCTTCGGGCGGCTCCAGTCCGGCCGCTCGTAGCCCCAGGTGCGGCAGACCGAGTTCTCGCCGAAAGGGTCGCCCGCTCGTGACGGGTTGAGCGGATCGTTCGTCCACTCGTCGCCCTCGCCGCGGGCGATCCCGATCTTGTACTCGAACCGACCGCCGTCCTCGACGGCCAGCCGCAGGAACCAGAGGTCGGTGCCCGCCACCGGCAGGAACGGCGTGCGGTCGGCGCCGCCGTGGATGAACCGCAGAAGGTCCACGCGTTCGGCCTGGCCGCGCCACGCGAAGGTGACGGCCCCGGGCTCGACCAGCGGGAAAGCCGTCGTCTGCAGAAGCAGATCGACGGACTCGTCGTTCGGCCCAGGTCCGAGGATCGCGGCGAGCATCGGGTGCTGGCCCCCGAACAGATCCACGTCGCTCAGATCGGGTTCGATTCGCATGTCTTCGTTCCTGCTCTCCGCGTGGCCTACCACGCCGGCCTTAACGGCCGATCCTCGTCCTCGTTGCCGCGTCGTATCGCGTTTGTCGGTCACGATGGCGTCTGCCGGCTCAGGCGGCCTGCGGCGGCGCCTCCGCGACGGTCTGCTCGACCAGCCAATCGACGACCGCCGCCTGCGCCTCGCGCTCGCCGGCGCCGTCGCTCAACTTCTCATTGTAGATCCTGAGCTGGAAGTCGGCGCTCGTTCCTCGGCGCGCGATGGTGCGGGCATGCTCGAT
>CAYMRW010000149.1:0-6025 GCA_964392825.1 uncultured Rhodobacterales bacterium | reverse complement strand
GCGTCGATGTCGCCGACGCGGCGGCGCCAGTCGATGTCGCGACCCGCACGCCAGCCCTCGAACGTCGGCAGGTCGTGGGTGGTGAAGGACGCCATCGCCCGTTCCTCCCATCCTTCGGGGTGACGGAAACGGCCGTCGGGCCCGCGCTCGAACATCGCCAGGCGGCAGCCGAGAAGCCCGGCCTCGCTGAGCCCCTCCTGCAGGCCCGGCGGCACGTTGCCGAGATCCTCGCCGACGATCACCGCGTCGGCCCGGTGCGCCTCGATCCGCGCCACCGCCAGCATCGCCTCGCGCGGCATCCGCACGTAGGTGCCCGCCATCCCGTCGGGCACCCAGAACGCCCGGTCGAAGCCCAGGATGTGGTCGATCCTGAGGAGGCGCGCGTAGCGGAGCTGCGTCCGCAGGGTCTCGATCAGCGGCCGGAACTGCAGGGCCTCGAGCCCCATCGGCGTCAGCGGCGCCAGGCCCCACTTCTGCCCCTCGGCCGAGAACGCGTCGGGCGGCGCGCCGAGCGATACGCCGCGGGCGAACGCCTCGGGCTCGGCCCATGTCTCGGCCCCGTGCGGATGCGTGCCGACCGCGAGGTCGAGATAGAGCCCGTAGCGCATTCCCACCTCGTCGGCGGCACGGCCGACGGCGGCGAGCTGGCTCGCGGCGCGCCACTGCAACCATGCGTGGTAGGCGATGCGGTCCTCCGCCTCGTGCGCGAGGGCCTCGACGGCCGGCGATCCGGCAGTCTGCAGCTCCGCCGGCCAGCCCGACCAGTAGGCGCCGTGCCGCTCCGACAGGGCCTGATGCACGGCGAAGGACTGCAGCCCGTCGCCCTCGCCGTGGCGCCACGCGTCGAAGGCGGGGTCGCCGCCCGCTTCGAGGAAACCGGTCCACGCGGCCTCCAGCGCCGCCTTCTTGCGCGCCTGCACCTCGGGATAGTGGACGAGATCGTCGCCCGCGACATTCGTCTCGTGCGTGGCGATGTGCAGGACGTTGAGGCGGCGCCGGTGCGACGGCGAATACGGGCTCGACGCGTGCGGATCCTCGGGAAAGCCCGCATGGATCGGGTTGATGCCGACGAAACTGGCGCCGTGCGCGCCGAGCGCCCGAACCGCGCGGGCGAGATCGGCATAGTCGCCGACGCCGCCCGCCCCGGCGGTCCGCAGCCCGTAGAGCGGCAGCGTCACGCCCCAGGCCCGCGGCGGCACCGCCGGTCGCGGCGGCACCGTCAGGAGCAGGCACTCGTCGCCTTCGACCTGCAGGCGGTTGTAGCCCACGGGAAGGTCGACGGACTCGTCCTCGCCACCGTCGACCACGCCTCCGTCCTCGAGCCGCAGCCGCCAGGCGTCGTGGCCGGGACGGTACGGGCCCGCCGCCACGACGCGACTGCGCGGAACGTGGCGTGCCGCGTCCTCCTCGCGCAACCGGCGCAGGGTCTCGCGCGCCGCCTGCTCGCTTCCCGCCTCGAGATGCATGGCGCCGAGGACGACGCGCAGGACCTCGGGCGGCGTCTGCCGCTCCTCCCCCATCGTGTCCTGGAACGCGGTTGCCACGCCCGCATGTCGCGCAAGTTCGTGCAGGGCGTCAGTCATCCTCGGCGCTCTTCACGAAGACAGCGACCGACTGCGCGGTGATGGGCACCTGGCCGCGCGCCAGGACCGGACGCAGGGCCGGTCGCGCGGTGTCGACATGCCACGTCCAGTGCCGCCCCGAGGTCGGCCGCGGCAGCTTGACGCTTGCGGCGCCACCGGCATTGAAGACGATGTAGATCGCGTCCTCGAGCGTCGAGTAGGCCGGCGCGTCGCCCGCGGTCCGCAGCTCGGCGCAGAGCAGCCGACGCTCGGGATCGTCCCAGTCCTTCTGCGTCATCGGCTCGCCGTCGGCACGGCGCCAGAACAGGTCCTGCTGGCCGTCCTCGCGCTCCTGCGCGTGCAGGAACAGCTTCTGGCGCAGGATCGGATGCTCCATGCGGAACTCGATCATCATGCGGGTGAACTCGACGAAGTCCTCGTCGACGTCGGCCCAGTCGATCCACGAGATCTCGCTGTCCTGGTTGTAGGCGTTGTTGTTGCCGCCCTGGGAGTTGCCGACCTCGTCGCCGCCGAGGATCATGGGCGTCCCCTGGCTGAGGAGCAGGGTCGCCATCAGGTTGCGCCGCCGCTGCGCCCGGGCGGCGTTGATCGCCGTGTCGTCGGTCGTGCCCTCCACCCCCATGTTGTCGGAGTAGTTCTCGCCGTGGCCGTCGCGATTGTTCTCGCCGTTGGCCTCGTTGTGGCGGTGGTTGTAGGAGACCACGTCCATCAGCGTGAAGCCGTCATGTGCCGTCAGCAGGTTGACGGACGACGTGGCGGGACGGCCCGAATGATCGAACTGGATCGCCGAGCCGGTGAAGCGGTTGGCGAGCTCGGGCGTCATCCCCGCCTCGCCGCGCCAGTAGCGGCGGACGCCGTCGCGGTACTTGTCGTTCCATTCCAGGAACGGGGCCGGAAACGCGCCCAGCTGGTAGCCGCCCGGTCCGATGTCCCACGGCTCGGCGATCAGCTTGGTCTGGCTCAGCACCGGGTCCTGTCTCAGCGCGTCGAAGAACGCGGCCCCGCGGTCGAAGCCGCCCTCGTCGATCCGCCCGAGTGTCGAGCAGAGGTCGAAGCGGAAACCGTCGACATGCATTACCTCGACCCAGTAGCGGAGCGAGTCCATGATCATGCGCAGCACCATCGGGTTGTCGACGTTGACCGTGTTCCCGGTGCCGGTGTCATTGATGTAGTAGCGCGGATTGTCCGGCATCAGCCGGTAGTAGCTGGCGTTGTCCAGGCCGCGGAAGGCGATCGTGGGCCCGAGCTCGTTGCCCTCGCCCGTATGGTTGTAGACCACGTCCATCAGCACCTCGATGCCGGCGGCGTGGAAGCGCGCCACCATCTGCTGGAACTCGCCGAGCTGCCCGTAGCTCAGGTACCGCGGCTCGGGCGCGAAGAAGCCCCAGGTCTGGTAGCCCCAGTAGTTCGTCAGCCCCTTGTCGGTCAGGAACCGGTCGTTGAGGAACGCCTGGCTCGGCAAAAGCTCGATCGCGGTGATGCCGAGCCTGGTCAGATGGTCGAGGATCGGGTCCGAGGCCATGCCGAGGAACGTGCCCGGCCGGTCGACGCCCGAATGCTGCGCCGTCAGGCCCTTGACATGCGCCTCGTAGATCACCGTCTGGTCGACCGGGGTGCGCGGATGTCGGTCGTCGCCCCAGGAGAACGCCGGATCCTCGACGACGCAGCGCGGCATCCAGGGGGCGCTGTCGCGCGTGTCGACGCTCAGGTCCTTGTCCTTGTGCCCGATCTCGTAGCCCATCAGCGCGTCGTGCCATTCGGGGTGCCCGGTCAGGCGCTTGGCGTAGGGGTCGATCAGAAGCTTGTGCGCGTTGAAGCGATGCCCTTGCTCGGGGGCAAATGGTCCGTGCGCGCGGTAGCCGTAGAGCTGTCCGGGTCGCAGGCCCGAAACGTAGCCGTGCCAGACCTCGCCGTCGCGCTCGGGCAGGTCGAGCCGCTCCACCTCGGTCTCGCCGTCCTCGGAGAACAGGCAGAGCGTCATGCGGTGCGCATAGTGGGAGAAGATGGCGAAGTTCACGCCGTCGCCGTCGAACGTCGCGCCGAGGGGGGACGGGCGCCCGGCGGCTACCGAATGCTTGGTCATGCGGGTGAAATCATTCCCTGATAGAGATCCGCGTATTCCGACGCAGATACGGTCCAATCGACCGGCTGCGCCATCCCCCTTCGCTGCATCTCGGCGAAACCCGTCCGATCGGCGTAGAGGTCGCAGAGCTTGTGCAGCGCCGCGGCCAGGCGCTCGACCGTCACCGGGCTGAACTGCAGCCCGGTCGCCACCCCGGTTCGGAGCGCCAGCGGGCTCGCGTCGATGACGGTGTCGGCAAGGCCGCCCGTCCGCGCCACGACGGGCACGCTGCCATAGCGCAGGCCGTAGAGCTGCGTCAGCCCGCAGGGCTCGAACCGCGAGGGGACGACGATGGCGTCCGACCCGGCGATGATCCGGTGCGACAGCGCCTCGTCGTAGCCGAGCCGCACGGCGACGCCCGGATGCAGCCCGGCGAGGCCCCGCCAGGCGTTCTCGAGGTCGGGCTCGCCGCTCCCGAGAAGGACGAGGCGTCCGTCGCGTTCGAGCAGCGCGTCGACCGCGCCAAGGAGGAGGTCGAGGCCTTTCTGCCGGGTCAGCCGGGAGACCACGCAGACGAGCGGTCCGTCGCCCGTCTCGAGCCCCATCTCGGCGAGCAGCGCCTCCCGCACCGCGGCCTTGCCCTCGGGCGCGTCGTAGGTCGCGATCTCGGTGTCGGTCGCGGGATCCCAGACGTCGCCGTCGATGCCGTTCAGGATGCCGACGAGCCGGTCCGCGCGGGCGCGCAGTACGCCGTCGAGGCCGAGGCCGAACTCGGGCGTCATCAGCTCCGCCGCGTAGGTCGGACTGACCGTGGTAATCCGGCTGGCCCAGACCAGCCCGGCCTTGAGCGCGCTGACGTTGCCCCAGTACTCGTAGCCCTCGGACGTGAAGCCGTCCTCGGGCAGGCGCAGGCTCCATCGGCGGTCGGCCGGAGCGATGCCCTGGAAGGCGACGTTGTGAATGGTGATGAGCGAGGGTCGCCGCCCCTGCAGGTAGACCGGGGCGAGGCCGGCCTGCCAGTCGTGGGCATGCAGGACGTCGGGCCGCCAGTCGCCGTCACCCTCCGCGGCGAGGCGGGCGGCCATCCACGACAGGCCGGCGAAACGCTCGGGGTTGTCCGCCCAGTCGCGCCCATCGCCGTCGAGATAGATTCCGCCCGGCCGTTCGTAGAGATGCGGCGCCTCGACGAGATAGAGCGTCAGGCCCCGCGCCTCGACCCGGAGGAGCCGTCCCGGCCCGCCGAACAGATAGCCCTCCTCGAGAACGACCGTCCCAGCACCGACCGCAGCGACCTCGGGGTACGCCGGCAGAACCACCCTCATGTCGTGCCCGAGCGTCCCCAGCGCCTTTGGAAGCGCGCCCACCACGTCCGCGAGGCCGCCGGTCTTGACGAACGGCGCGCATTCCGAGGCGACCGATATGATCGCGGTCATGCGTGGGCGGCCCGCCTGTCGAGCATCGACTGGGTGATGAGCGTCACGCCGCTTTCCGTGACGCGGAACCAGCGCGCGTCCTCGGCCGGATCCTCGCCGACGACGAGGCCCTGCGGCACGCGGACCGTGCTGTCGATGACGACGTTCTTCAGGCGCACGTTCCGCTCGATGACGACCCGCGGCAGCACCACCGCGTGGTCGAGCACCGAGTAGCTGTTGCAGTGCACCATGGTGAACAGCAGCGAACTTCGGATCTGCGAGCCCGAGATGATGCACCCACCCGAGACCAGGGACGACACCGCGCTGCCGCGCCGGTCCTCCTGGTCGTGGATGAACTTCGCAGGCGGCATCTGCTCGGAGTAGGTCCAGATCGGCCAGACCGTGTCCCAGAGGTCGAGGTCGGGGTCGAAGTCGGTGAGGTCGACGTTGGCCTTCCAGAAGGCGTCGACGGTGCCGGCGTCGCGCCAGTAGGCGGGGTCCCCGTCGGCGCGGACGCAGCTGTCGTCGAAACGGTGCGCCATGGCGCGGCCCTTCTCGACGATCTCCGGGATGATGTCGCTGCCGAAGTCGCGCTTGCTGGCCGGGTTGTTCGCATCGGCCCGCAGGCGGTCGCGGAGGAACGGCCAGTCGAAGACATAGATGCCCATCGACGCCAGGGCCACATCGGGGTTGTCGGGCGTCCCGGGCGGATCGGCGGGCTTCTCGAGGAACGAGGTAATCTGGCCGTTCACGTCGGTGGCCATCACCCCGAAGGCCGTCGCCTCCATCCGCGGCACCGTCAGACAGCCCACGGTCACGTCCGCGCCGGAGTCGATGTGCTCCTGCAGCATGATCTCGTAGTCCATCTTGTAGACGTGGTCGCCCGCCAGCACGACGATGTAGTCTACGTCGTAGCTGTCGACGATGTCGATGTTCTGGAACACCGCGTCGGCGGTGCCGAGGTACCA
>CAYMRW010000148.1:0-6048 GCA_964392825.1 uncultured Rhodobacterales bacterium | reverse complement strand
GCGCCCCAGCGCCGCGAAGCGCGGCACCTGCGCGCCGAGCCGCAGGCCCCGCTCGGGGTCGGCGGCGTTGCCGTCGAGCGCGCGGCGTTTCACCCCCTGCAGGATGGCGGCCATGCGGAAGAAGGCGAAGGCGAGCGCCCGGTCGAAGTCGGCGACGGCGCCGCCGGAGGCGCGGGCGTAGCGGTCGACGAACGCCGTGTCGGGCGGGATCCCGAGGGCGGCGCGATCGACGCCCGCGAGCCCGCGCGTGTCGTCGCCCGGCGGCAGCCGCCACTGCATCACCGCCTGCGCGAGGTCGGCCGTGGGGTGGCCGAGCGTCGACAGCTCCCAGTCGACGATGGCAGCGATGCGCGGTGCGTCCGCCTGCCAGATCAGGTTGTCGAGACGCCAGTCGCCGTGCACCAGCGCCCGGCGCCCGTCGTCGGCAGGAGGCCGGCGTTCGAGCTCGGCCATGAGCGCATTCATGTCGGCGAGGGGCCCGGTCTCGGTCGCGCGGTACTGATGGCTCCACCGGTCAATCTGGCGGCGATAGTAGTCGCCCGGCCGACCGTAATCCGCGAGCCCTTGCGCCGCCGGATCGAGCACATGGACCTGCGCCAGCGCCGTCGCCATCGCGCCGAACACCGCGGCGCGCTCCGACGCCGGCAGGCCGGGCAGGCGCGGATCGTCGAACACGCGGCCCTCGACATGCGCCATCAGATAGAACTCGGCGCCGAGAATGCCGGGGTCGGCGCAGTACGCGATGGGCGCGGGCACCGGCACCGCCGTTCCCGCCAGGGCCGAGATGACGCGGTACTCGCGGTCGACGGCATGCGCCGATCTGAGGAGCGGGCCCGCGGGCTTGCGGCGCAGCACCGCGCGTCCGCCGGGCCCCGAGAGCAGGAACACCGGGTTCGACTGTCCCCCGGCGAGCCGCCGAACCGCTGCCGGTCGGAGCCACGGCGCGGCTTCGGCGAGCCACCGGTCGAGCGGGTCCGGCGGGACGAGGTCGTCCGTCACGCGGCCGCTGCGGGGCACGCCCCTCGGCCCGCCGGCCGCCCGGTCGGAGCCGTCGCGCGCACGGACCACCGTCGCGCTGAGCGAAGGTGGCGCGGATGTCGCAGAACCGCCCCGGCGGGCCGAACCTGGGAAACGAGGCACCGGGCGGCCACCGGAGGTTGTCCGCCGGCGACAGCCCGTCGATCGCGGGGTATCCGCGCGCCGGCCGTGTATCGAGACGAACACGCTCGCCCTCGCCAAGCACGCCGGTCTCGCAACCTGCGTCCTCCGGCGCACCGCAGAGCCTCGCGCATGCCGACCTTGGCCTCGGGGAGCGAGGGCCGCGGCGCCCCTTCCCGATCCCGGAGATGACCACGGGCCTGCGCGATGAAGGGGGATCCGCCGCCGCGCCGGGCCGAGGACCGCGCCACGATCTCAGACATAGGTGCGCGCGTGCGCCCGGTCGGCCGGATCGAGATGCGGGTGGGCGTTGAAGAGCGAGAGCCTGAGGCGTCCGCCCTCGTGCTGCATCCGGTGGATCGAAGCGTTGCGGATGGCCAGCATCACGTCCGCCGTCGCCGCGTGCGAAAGGCCGAGGATGTGCCGCAGGATGACGCCGATGACCCCGCCCGAGGTCACCACCAGCGTCGTCTCGCCGGGCTCGACCGCGTCGGCGAGCCCCGCGATGACGCGGGTCTCGAAGGCGTCGAAAGTCTCGCCGTCGCGGCCGATCTCGCCCGCCGCCCAGCGGCCCAGCACCGCGGGGAACGTCTCCAGGAAGTCCTCGCGCGATCGGGCCGCCTCCGTGCCCGTCAGGCGCTGGTACTCCTGCTGCAGGCCGAAATAGTGGAACTCGTCGAAGCGCGGGTCGACGACCGGCGCCGGTCCGAGCCCGTCGAGCGCCGCCGCCGTCTCGGCGTGCCGCCTGAGGTCGCCGCGGATCACCCGGTCGAAGCTCAGGTCGTGCGCGCGCAGCCACAGCCCCAGCCACGCCGCCTGTTCGTGGCCGAGCGGACTGAGCCGGTCGTAGTCCCCGGTGCCGAGACTGGCTTGCGCGTGGCGGATCAGCACCACCTCACCCATGCCCGGTCGCGCCCCCGGTTCGGCGGGCCGCACCGGCGGGCCCCCACGTGCGCCCGTTCCGGCCGCGCGGCCGCCCGGGATCACGCATCGCGGTACCGGCGGAGTTCGGTGCGCGCCACCTGACGGCGGTGCACCGCGTCCGGCCCGTCGGCGAGGCGCAGCGTGCGCAGGTGCGTCCACATCGCCGCCAGAGGCGTATCCTGGCCGATGCCGGCGCCGCCGTGCATCTGCATCGCCTCGTCGACGACCTTCAGCGCCATCAGGGGTGCCACGACCTTGATCTGGCTGATCCAGGGCGCGGCGGCGCGATGACCCTCGGTATCCATCATCCAGGCCGCCTTGAGGCAGAGGAGCCGCGCCTGCTCGATCGCCATGCGGGCATCGGCGATGATGTCGTGGTTGGCGCCGAGCTCGGCCAGCGGCCGCCCGAAGGCGGTGCGCGCCAGCGCGCGGCGGCACATCAGCTCGAGGGCCTGCTCGGCCTGGCCGATGGCGCGCATGCAGTGGTGGATGCGCCCGGGTCCGAGCCGCCCCTGCGCCACCTCGAACCCGCGCCCGGCCCCGAGCACGAGGTCCGCGGGCGGAACGCGGACGCCGGTGAAGCGGATGTGCATGTGGCCGTGCGGCGCGTCGTCGTGGTGGAACACCTGGCAGGCGCGCAGCACCTCGGTGCCGGGTGCGCCCGCGGGGACGAGGAACATCGAATGGCGCGCGTGCCTGCCGCCGTCTGGGTCGCTCAGCGCCATGACGATGTAGAGCGCGCAGCGCGGGTCGCCGGCGCCGGTCGCCCACCACTTCTCGCCGTCGAGCACCCAGTCCTCGCCGTCCCGACGCGCCGACATCGCGATGTTGGTGGCGTCCGACGAGGCGACGTCGGGCTCGGTCATCAGGTAGGCCGAACGGATACGCCCCTCGAGCAGCGGTTCGAGCCAGCGCGCCCTCTGCGCCTCGGTCCCGTAGCGCTGCAGCACCTCCATGTTGCCGGTGTCGGGCGCGTTGCAGTTGAACACTTCGGCGGCGATGCCGACGCGGCCCATCTCCTCGGCGAGGTAGGCGTAGTCGACGTTGGTGAGACCCGATCTGTGATCGCCCGTGCGCCAGAGGTTCCAGAGGCCGCGAGCGCGGGCGCGGGACTTCAGGTCCTCGAGGATCGCGATCTGCCGGTCGGTCATCCGGAACCGGTCGCCCGACGGGTGCCGGCCGGTCTCGGCGCGGTACTCGGCATCGAGCGGGCCGATCTCGTCCGCGACCATCGCGCGGATGGCGTCGCGGAGCGGACGCGCGCGTTCGCCGATCCCCAGATCCATCGCAGGCTCCCCTTTTCGAAGCGAGGTTAGGGGCTTCTCGCGGCGGCCGCCATCCGACAGTGCCGCCGTCGCGGGGCAGCAGCCACGCGGGCGCTGGAACATCCACGTCGGTGCTGCAATTATACCTCCTGAACGTGCGCACTATGTCGCATGACGTCCAATGACGCGCGCGGAAACCGACGGGGGATCAATGGCTCGCAGCACGACGAAAAAGGAGGCGGTCATGCCTCCTCCCGATCTCGAGAAACTGGCCGCGTCGAGGGTGGCGATCGAGGCGATCGACCCGGAAATCGATGGCGGGCGCTTTCCGGCGCGCGCCGTCTTCGGACGCCCGTTCACGGTCGAGGCAGACGTCTTCTGCGACGGCCACGACACCATCCGCGCCGCACTCCTGCACCGGCGCGAGGGGTCCGAGGACATCCACGAGACCGAGATGACGCCCCTCGTCAACGACCGCTGGCGCGCGACCGTCACCTTCGACGCGATCGGTCCCTGGGGCTTCACCATCGTCGCCTGGCGCGACCTCTACGCCGACTGGCGCAAGGGCACCGCCAAGAAGATCGACGCCGGGCAGGACGTGACGCTCGAGATGGAGGAGGCGCGGCAGCTGATCGCCGCCGCCGAGGACGCCAAGCCGCGGCCCTCGAAGGACGACCGCGCCCAGATGAAGCGCATCCTGCGCGAGACCGAGGGCGCGGACACGGCCCGGCGCACGGAGGTCCTGATGGCGGACGACGTGCTGCAGCTCATGCTGCGCGCAGGCCCCCGCACGAACCTCACCCGCTACGACCGCGAGCTGTCGGTGATGGTCGACCGCGAACTCGCGGCGTTCAGCGCGTGGTACGAGCTTTTCCCGCGGTCGTGGGGCAGCGACGGACGGCACGGCACCTTCCGCGACGTGATCGACCGGCTCGACTACGTCACCGACCTCGGCTTCGACGTGCTCTACTTCCCGCCGATCCACCCGATCGGCACGACCAACCGCAAGGGCCGCAACAACACGCTGACGCCGGGCCCCGACGATCCGGGGTCGCCCTACGCCATCGGCTCGCCCGAGGGCGGGCACATGGCGGTGCACCCCGAACTGGGAACGATGAAGGATTTCGAGGCTCTGGTGGACGCCGCTCGCGGGAAGGGGCTCGAGATCGCGCTCGACATCGCGCTCAACGCCTCGCCTGACCACCCGTGGATCAAGGCGCATCCGGAGTGGTTCGACTGGCGGCCAGACGGCACCATCAAGTACGCCGAGAACCCGCCGAAGCGGTACGAGGACATCGTCAACTTCCATTTCTACCGCGAGGCGATACCGGACATCTGGTACGCGATGCGCGACATGTTCCTGTTCTGGGCCAAGCGCGGCGTCACCATCTTCCGCGTCGACAACCCGCACACCAAGCCCTACCCGTTCTGGGAGTGGCTGATCCGCGAGGTCCGCGACGAGTACCCCGAGGCGATCTTCCTTGCCGAGGCGTTCACCCGGCCCAAGGTGATGAAGCGGCTGGCCAAGCTCGGCTTCAATCAGAGCTACAGCTACTTCACCTGGCGCAACACCAAGCACGAGCTGACCGAGTACCTGACCGAGCTCACGACCGAGGAGTGCCGGCACTACATGCGGCCGAACTTCTTCGTGAACACGCCCGACATCAATCCGGTGCCGCTGCAGACGTCGGGCCGCCCGGGGTTCCGCACGCGGACGCTGCTGGCCGCGTCTCTCGCCGGAAACTACGGCATCTACAACGGCGTCGAGATCTCCGAGGGGACGCCGCTCCCCGGGCGGGAGGAGTACGCCGACAGCGAGAAGTATCAGCTTCGCCAATGGGACTTCGACCAGGACGGGCACATCAAGGACGACATCCGGCTGTTCAACAAGATCCGGCGCGAGAACCCGGCGATGCGGGAGTTCACGTCGCTGAAGTTCTTCAACGCCTCCGACGACGCGGTGCTCTACTACGGCAAGTTCGATCCGACGACCGACAGCTATGTCCTCTTCCACGTGCTGCTCGACCCGCACGAGGGGCGGCAATTCGTCTTCGAGGTGCCGCTCTGGGAGTTCGGCCTGCCCGACCACGGCTCGATCGGCGTCGAGGATCTGGTCGGCGGGCATCGGTTCGACTGGCAGGGGAAGACGCACTCCCTGTCGCTCGACCCGCACAACCGGCCCTACGCCATCTGGCGGCTGACGGCGCCGGGAGCGTCGGCATGAACCTGCAGGCACGCGGTCGACTGCAGCGGCTCGACGGGATCATCGACCGGTCGCAGACCGACTGGTTCAAGGACGCGATCATCTACCAGGTGCACGTCAAGGCGTACCAGGATTCGAACGGCGACGGGGTTGGCGACTTCGCCGGGCTGATGAGCCGGCTCGATCACATCCAGTCGCTCGGGGTCACCGCGATCTGGCTGCTGCCGTTCTACCCCTCGCCGCTCCGCGACGACGGCTACGACATCATGGACTACAAGACGGTGAACCCGTCCTACGGACGGCTCGCCGATTTCAAGGCGTTCGTGGCCGAGGCGCACCGGCGCGGCCTCCGCGTCATCACCGAGCTCGTGATCAACCACACCTCGGATCAGCACCCGTGGTTCCAGAAGGCGCGCCACGCCAAGCGCGGCAGCGCGGCGCGGGACTTCTACGTCTGGTCCGACGACGACCACAAATGGCCCGAGACGCGGATCATCT
>CAYMRW010000147.1:0-6063 GCA_964392825.1 uncultured Rhodobacterales bacterium | reverse complement strand
ATGGTGATGGCGCGGGCGGTGTAGCTCACCATCAGGGGCGCGATGATCGTCTCGAGCGGGACCGGCACGACCGTGCTTTCGAGAAACGACAGGATGGCGACGCCGAGGCGGCTTTCCGCGAGCTGCGCGGTCCAGCTCTGGCCCCGGCGCTCTTCGTGCTGGACGTCGGTCGTCATGGACGGCGAAACGGATGGCCCGGCACCGCGGTTCCTCTGTCGCACGGCGGAACCGGCCCCTCTGCCCGCGGGTTCGCTCGCGTGTCGCACCAGAACCAGACCGGAGGCTCGAACGCCCCCATTGCCGGCGTGCCCGCGCGGCTCGTCTACTATCCCGACGACCGCCCGGGCATCGCGCGCCGGCGCTGCGGACGGGGCTTCAGCTACGTCGCCGCGGACGGAACGCGGATCGACGACCCGGGCGAGCGGCGGCGCCTCTCGGCGCTCGGCGTGCCGCCCGCCTACCAGGACGTCTGGATCTGTCTCCGCCCGGACGGACATCTGCAGGCGACGGGCCGGGATGTCCGCCAGCGCAAACAGTACCGCTATCACCCGGACTGGACGGCCTGGCGCGCCCGTCAGAAGTTCGACGGGCTGGCGGCGTTCGGCGCCGCGCTGCCGCGCCTGCGCCGCCGCGTCGCTTGCGATCTCGATGCCGGGGCAGGCGACAGGCGCTTCGCCCTCGCCGCGCTGATCGCGCTCCTCGATCGTGCGGCGATGCGGGTGGGGCACCCGGAGAACGTCGAGCTGCACGGCAGCCACGGCGCCACGACGCTGCAACGGCGGCACATGCGGTTCGGAGAGGGCGAGGTGCGCCTCAGCTATCCTGCCAAGGGCGGCCGGGCGGTGAAGAGGACGCTGCGCGACCGCCGCCTGCACCGCATCCTACAGGTGATCGAAGATCTACCCGGGCGCGACCTGATCCGCTGGGTCGACGCGTCGGGCGCGCCGCACGCCGTCTCCTCGGATGCGGTCAACGCGTGGATCGCCGACGCCGTGGGCGACGCCGCGGCGACCGCGAAGACGTTCCGGACCTGGGCGGGAAGCCTCGCCGCCTTCGAGGTCGCGCTGGCGGAGGAGCGTCCGACGATCGGCGCGATGGCCGAGGCGGCGGCCACCCGGCTTGCCAACACCGCCGCGATCGCCCGGAAGAGCTACATCCATCCGGCGGTGATCGCCTTGTCGGACGGCGGCCTCGACGCCGAACGCGCCCGATCCGTGAGCCCACCGGCGGGACTTCGCAAGGCCGAGGCGGCGCTTCTTGACCATCTGCAGGGCCGCTCCGAAACACTGTGATCTCCGGATCACGATTCCGCGGGAGGCCCGTCTGACGCGCGACTGCCTCGGAACCCATCGCTGCGACCTCGGTTGAACGGCCAGGAAAGGAAACGCGATGCGTGCGGCGATCCTCTTGCTGTTCTCCCTCGCCGCGGCGACCGTCGGTCTCGTCGGCGTGCCGTCCGAGTTCGAGGCGCTGTTCCAGGCGGCCTTCTTCCTGCTCCTCGTCGTCTTCGTGGTGCTGATGGTCCAGCACCTCGTCCGGAACCGCTGATCCGCAGGCCGCTTGTAGCCGATAACTGGCTGTTGCGAGGGGCGAGGGCGGGATGGGACGGTCTTGCGAGATCTGCGCCCGGACGGGTACGGAGTTCGCCACGACCAGATCGTTTCACAAAACGACAACACCCATCCGGCAGATCACGCCAGCGACGGATTTGATGACGGTCGTGGCGCGTACACGATCGCGCGGCGGAACGAGGGAGACCGATGGCCGAAGGCGGCAACACGACCTTTAGCGCCGAGGCCGAGGCCGACGCCGGCCGGCCACCGCCTCGGTTCTGTCTCACGGCGTCCGAGGCCTATCCGATTCTCGAGCGCTGGTTCCTCGAGGCGGAGACCGAGATCGTTGCCTCGTTCCGCATCTTCGACCCATCGACGCGCCTGCGCACCGAGGCGGCGCGCGAGGTCGGCGTCGACTGGTTCGACCTGATCGCCGCGACGCTACGCCGGGGCGTCCGCATCGTCATCTACGTCTCGGACTTCGATCCGATTGCTGCGCATTCCCTGCACCGCGAGACCTGGTCGAGCATTCGCATGCTGCTGGGAGCAGCCGAGGTCGCGGGGTCCGAGGTCTCGCTCCTGACCGTGGTTCCGGCGCCGCATCCGGCCCAGGTCGGCCTGTTGCCGCGACTGATCCTGCTGCCGCGCGCCCTCAAAGAGCTGTGGAAGCGGACGCGGGAGCTCAACGCCATGGCGCCCGGGCCGCGGCGCACGGCGCTGCGCGACATGCCGGGGCTGGCGGGGTACTTCGCGATCGGCGACGACGGCGTCCGGCCACGGCCGACGCTGCCGCAGATAACGCCGACGACGCATCACCAGAAGGTCGCGGTGTTCGACCGCACCCGGCTCAGCGTTGGCGGCCTCGACCTGAACGAGCGGCGCTGGGACAGCCAGCGGCACGACCAGCCGGCCGAGGGCACCTGGCACGACGTCCAGTCCTTCCTCGTCGATCCGATCCGGGCCGAGGCGGCGGCGCGGCACATCCTGACGCTGCAGCGCACCACGGGCGGCCTGATCCCGCCCGAGTCGCGACCCGGCCTGATCCGGACCTTGTCGCGCCGGCGGTCGTGGAACGTGGCGCGGCTGTCGCCGGCGCCGCTGGTCCGCGAGATCACCCGCAGCCACCGGCTGCGCATCGCGGAATCGACGCGCCTGATCTACCTCGAGACGCAGTTCTTCCGCGACCTGAAGACCGCCGCGCGTCTCGCCCGTGCCGGTCGGCGGAACCCCGATCTGCAGCTCATCATCGTCGTGCCGGCGGCGCCGGAGGACGTGGCGTTCGAGGGCGGCCGCGGCGCCGACGCCCGCTTCGGCGAGTTCCTGCAGGCACGGTGCATCCGCCTCGTCCGCCGCGCCTTCGGTTCGCGGGTCCTGATCGTGTCCCCGGCCCGGCCCGCCCGCAGCGACAGCACGGGGCGCGATGCCCTCTGGGGGGCGCAGATCGTCTACGTCCACGCCAAGGTGTCGATCTTCGACGACAGCGCCGCGATCGTCTCGTCGGCGAACCTCAACGGCCGGAGCCTCTACTGGGACACCGAGCTCGGCGTCGAGTTCACCGACCGCGACGACGTCGCGCGACTGCGCCGCCAATGCTGGGAACACTGGCTGCCCGAGGGCGCCGACGAGCGATTCCACGACGCGGCGACCGCGCTTCGGGCATGGCGGGCGCTTGCCCTCGACAACCTCCACTCTGACCCCGAGGCGCGGCGCGGCTTCCTGCTGCCCTACGACCCGACGCCGGCGGAGCGGTTCGGCCGGGACCTGCCCGCGGTCCCGAACGAGATCGTCTGAGACATCCCGAAGCCGCCGACGATGGCGAGGATGTAGAGAAGGATCGGGATGGCGACGATGCCCCCGAGCGGACCCCAGAGCCACAGCCAGAAGATCAGCGACAGGAAGATCAGGAGCGGGTTCACCTGCATGTTCTTGCCGACGAGGGTCGGGGTGATGAAGTTTCCCTCGCAGGCGTTCATCGAGACGTAGAGCGCCGCGGGCAGGACCCCCATGGCGCCGTCGAACGTGAGCACGCCGCCGAGAAGCGCCGACACCGCGAACACCGCGGGCCCGATGTAGAGGATGTAGTTGAGCGTCGTCGCGATCAGCCCCCAGGCGAACGGCGCCGGCATTCCGATCGCGTAGAAGGCAATCCCGACGAGCAGCCCCAGCGTCGCGTTGATGACGGTGATGGTCAGGAAGTAGCGGGCGACGAGGCGCTCCGCCGCCTTGAGCGTCACCGCGCTCGGCCCATCGGACGCGCCGTCGCGGCGTCGGGCGACCCATTCGTAGATCTCGTGGCGCGAAATCAGAAAGAAGAAGAAGGCGCCGACGACGATGAGGATCTGCGCGAGGATGCTCGGCGCCAGCGTCAGCGCGTCGAAGGCCCCGGGGACGCGCACCGACGTGCCCTCCTCGCCCGCTTCGGTCGCTGCGTCCTCGTTGATCGCCTGCGATACCTCCTCGCTGACGCTGTCGAGGCCGCGGATCACGTCCTGCAGACCTCCGAGCAGGAGGCCGAGCTCGGACATGATCTCGGGCGCCCGCTGGACCGCGCGGGTGATGGGCGGCTCGACGTAGATTACGACGAGCGTGATCAGGCCGCCCGCCACCAGGATCGACAGGAGGGCGCTGAAGACCCGGTGCAGGCCGATCCGGTCGACGAAGTCCGAGATGGGCGAGAGGACCACGCCCAGAACGAGGCCGAACGTCAGCGGCGCGAAGACGCTGCTGCCCACCTGAAGGGCCGCCCCGACGGCGACGAGGGCGATCACGATCGTCGCCAATCGCGAGGCAGATTCGAGCTTCATGACGGGTTTCTCCGGCAGCGGAACGTCAGATGTCGGCGCAAGGTTCCCCGCCGGGGAACCGGCCGCTGCGGCAGGCCGTTGACGCGGGATGCAAGGGCTGACCGAGACCATCCCCCGCGACCGGTTCCTCAGCCTTCCCGCGGCCGACCGGGCGACCGGCGAAGCACGCCGCGTCGGCATCGAGATCGAATTCGCCGGCTTGACCGAGTCCCGTGCGGCGGAGGTGGTCGCCGGGGCGCTCGGCGGGCGTATCGCCAGGGTCGCCGAGTACGAGCTTGCCATCGAGGACACCGCCGTCGGCCGCGTCGACTGCTATCTCGACACCGCGTTCCGCAAGGGGCGGCAGCACGCCCTGTCGCGTCTCGGCCTCGAGATCGGGCGCGAGGTCATCCCGGTCGAGCTCGTGACCGAACCGCTCGATCCCGGCATGCTGCCGAGGATCGACGCCCTACGCGAGACGCTGCGACAGGCCGGGGCCATCGGCAGCCGCGACGGCTTGCTACTGAGCTTCGGCGTGCATCTGAACGTCGAGGTCGTCTCGCCCGAGGTGCCGGACTGGCTGCCCGTGCTGACGGCCTTTGCGCTGATCGAGGACTGGCTGCGCCTTGCCGACCCGATCGACGGATCGCGCCGCATATTGCCCTTTGTCGACCCCTACCCCACGTCCTTCGTCCGCGGCATCCTCGCCCTGCCGCCGGACGCCGCCATGCACGATGTCGTGCGCTTCTATCTCGCCGAGAACCCGACGCGGAATCGCGCCCTCGACATGCTGCCGCTGTTCGCCCGTATCGCGCCAGAGGAGATCGAGCGGGAACGGGCCCGCCTGGGCAAAATCGCGCCCCGTCCGACATACCATTACCGACTGCCCGACAGCCGCATCGACGAGCCGTCGTGGCGGCTTGCCTACGAATGGAACCGTTGGGTCCTGATCGAGCGCGTGGCCGCCGACCCGGAGATCATGGCGCGCCTCCGCAAGGGTTGGCAGGCGTCGCGGTGGACCCTTCGCTCGGACTGGTGCGACGAGGTCGAGGCGATCCTCGCGGGCTCGGGCCTCGGCGCCGCCGACGCGGGCGCTGCCGCATGAGCCGGCCGCGCATCGGCGTCACCACCTCGCTGCGCTCGGGGTGGCGCATCTTTCCGCTCGTCGCGCTCAATGTGTGGTTGGCGGGCGGCCGGGCGGTGCGCTGGAACACCCGCCGCGACGTCGACATCGACGACGTCGACGGCGTCATCATCGGCGGCGGCGACGACATCTCCCCCGACCTCTACGGCGGTCAGGTGATCACCTCGGCCCGCCTCGACGCCGACCGCGACGCGCTGGAGCGGCGTCTGGTCGAGGAGGCCTTCGCCAGCGGCGTCCCGGTCCTCGGCATCTGCCGGGGCAGCCAGATGATCAACGTGGCCCTCGGCGGCGATCTCGAGCAGGACGCCTACGGCGTTTACACGAGGTCCAAGCGGTACTGGACGATCCTGCCGCGCAAGACCGTGCGGCTCGAGCCGGGGACGCGGCTCGTGCGGCTGACGGGCGACGCGCCGATGAAGATCAACGCCCTGCACAGCCAGGCCGTCTGCCGCCTCGGCGACGGGCTTCAGGTCGCCGCGCGCGACGGCGGCGGCATGATCCAGGCCATCGAGCGGGTGCGCGATCCGTTCGCCCTTGGCGTCCAGTGGCACCCGGAGCACCTGTTCTACGCCAAGCGGCAGCG
>CAYMRW010000146.1:0-6144 GCA_964392825.1 uncultured Rhodobacterales bacterium | reverse complement strand
GCCGCGGCGAGGACGTCGAGCGCCCTGAGCGTGATGTCGCGGGCATTCCCGATCGGCGTCGCAACGAGGTAGAGGCCGGGGCCGAGCGCCTCGGCGCTCACCCGGCGGCCGCGCGCAATTTACACTGCACTGCGATCCGCATAGGGTCCCTTCCCAAGCCGTGAGGCAGCGTGAGGATCCTTGAGATGTTGACGACTTTGCCGCCCGTCCGCAAGGCGGCGACCCGCCTCGTGGCGTTCTGCGCGGCGCTCTGGCTGGCGGGTTGCACCGTTCCGACCACCGTCGGCGGCCCCCGCCTCGACGCCGGCACGCCGGTTCCGGTGGCGCTTCTCGTGCCGCGAAGCTCGGCCGAGGGGGGCGCCATCCTCGCCCAGTCGCTCGAGAACGCGGCGCGGCTGGCCATCGCCGACGTGCAGGGGGCGCAGATCGACCTCAGGGTCTACGACAGCGGCGGCCAGGCCGGCATCGCCGCCGACGCGGCGCGGCAGGCGGTCGCCGACGGAGCGCAGGTCATCATCGGCCCGGTCTTTGCGGGCGCCGCCAACGCCGCGGGCCTCGCCGTCGCCTCCTCCGGCGTCAACGTCCTGTCGTTCTCGAACAACCCCGACATCGCCGGCGGCAACGTCTTCATCCTCGGCACCACCTTCGACGACGTCGCCGGGCGGCTGACGAGCTACGCCGCGCGGCAGGGCCGCGGCAGCATCTTCGTCGTCAGCGGCGAGGACGTGGCCGAGGCGACGGGCCGCGACGCCGTCCTCGGCGCCATCGCACGCAGCGGCGCCCGCCTCGCCGGCCAGGCGAGCTTTCCGCTGTCGCAGCAGGGCGTCACCGCCGCGGCGCCGGCGATCGCAAGCCGGATCCAGGGATCGGGCGCCAACGCGGTGTTCCTGACCTCGGGCACTGCGGGCGCCCTGCCGCTCCTCGTCGACATGCTGCCGCAAAGCGGGGTCAGCCCCGCCACGGTGCAGTACATCGGCCTGCAGCGGCTCGACATCCCGCAGAGCGCGCTCAGCCAGCCGGGCCTGCAGGGCGCCTGGTTCGCGTTGCCCGACCCGCAGCAGGCCGAGGCGTTCCGCGCCCGCTACTCCGGCGTCTACGGCGGCGCGCCGCACCCGATCGCAGGCCTTGCCTACGACGGCATCGCCGCGGTCGCGGCGCTCGCCGCGCAGGGCCAGTCGCTGTCGGCCGGGGCGCTGACGCAGGGATCGGGCTTCGCCGGCGCCACGGGCAGCTTCCGCCTCGTCCAGGGGGGTTCGAACCAGCGCGGACTGGCCGTCGCCGAGATCCGCAACAATCAGGTGATCGTCATTGACCCTGCCCCAAGACGTTTCGGAGGCGCGGGCTTCTAGGTCGGCGGGCCGTTCGCGACGGTCAGCCGCACGCTCGCGCGCCGCAGCGGATGCCCCCGGCCCGCCCGCCGTCATCCTGCCCGATCCCGACGCGACGCGGGCCGCGCTCGACGCCGAGCTTGCCGCCCTCGAGGAGCCGCGGGAGATCCGGGCGGCGACCGTCCGGCGCCTGCGCGGAGTCCTCGAGGACGGCCGGGCGCGCATCGCCGCGGCGCTGGCCGAACAGCCCCGCGACGCCCGGCCCATCGTCGCCGCCTACAGCGCGCTGACCGACCACGTCGTCACGGCGGCGTTCCACGTCGCCCTGACCCATCTGCACCGCCGGTCGGACAACACCGACGGACAGCGGCTCGCGGTCCTGGCCACCGGCGGCTACGGGCGCTTCGAGATGGCACCCTACTCGGACGTGGATCTGCTGTTCCTGATACCCTGGAAGGCGTCGGGCTGGACGGAGAGCCTGGTCGAGTCGATGCTCTACATCCTCTGGGACCTGCACCTGAAGGTCGGCCACGCGACGCGCAGCGTCGGCGAGTGCCTGAGCCACGGCCGGGCCGACTTCACGATCCGCACCGCGCTTCTCGAACACCGCTTCATCATAGGCGACGCGGACCTCGCGGCGGACCTCGACACGCGGCTGCGCCGTGAACTGTTCCAGTCCACGGGCCCGCAGTTCGTCGAAGCCAAGCTCGCCGAGCGCGACGAGCGGCACCGGCGCCACGGCGCCCGCTACGTGCTCGAGCCGAACGTCAAGGAGGGCAAGGGCGGCCTCCGCGACCTGCAGACCCTGTACTGGATCGCCAAGTACCTCGGCGGCGTCTACGACGTCGCCGAGCTGGTCGGCGAGACGTTCACGCGCGAGGAGTTCGACGCCTTCACCAGGGCCGAGACCTTCCTGCTCGCGGTGCGCTGCCACATGCACCTGATCGGCGCCCGCGCGGTCGACCAGCTCACCTTCGACATGCAGGTCCAGGTGGCCGACCGCATGGGCTACGTCGACGGCCGCGGGCGCCGCGCCGTCGAGCGCTTCATGCAGGACTATTTCCGGCAGGCGACGCGGGTGGGCGAACTCACGCGCATCTTCCTGACCGTCCTCGAGGAACGGCACGTCAAGAAGGTGCCGCGCCTGCAGCTGCTGTTCCGGCGCCGTCGCCGGGTCAGGGCGCCGTTCGCGCTGATCGGCGGCCGGCTCGGCATCGCCGACGAGGCCGCGTTCCTGGCCGAGCCCGTGAACCTCATCCGCATCTTCGACGAGGCGCTGCGCGCGGGCTTCCTGCTGCACCCCGACGCCATGCGGCTGATCGCGGCGAACCTCGACCGCATCGACGACACGGTCCGCGACGACCCGGAGGCGAACCGGGCGTTCATGAACATGCTTCTGCGCCGCGGCAATCCGGAGCGGGGCCTGCGACGGATGAACGAGCTCGGCGTCCTCGGCGCCTTCGTCCCCGACTTCGCGCCGGTCGTGGCGATGATGCAGTTCAACATGTACCACCACTTCACCGTCGACGAGCACACCATCCAGTGCATCTCGACGCTGGCGCAGATCGAGCGCGGCGAGCTTGTCGAGACCCTGCCCGTGGCGACCCAGATCGTCGAGGCCGGGATCGATCGCCGGGTCCTCTACGCGGCGCTTCTCCTGCACGACATCGGCAAGGGCCGCGATGAGGACCACTCCATCGTCGGCGCGCAGATCGCGCGCAAGCTCTGTCCGCGCCTCGGACTGAAGCCCGCCGAATGCGACACCGTCGAGTGGCTCGTGCGCTATCACCTGCTGATGTCGGACATGGCGCAGAAACGCGACATCGCCGATCCGCGCACCGTCCGCGATTTCGCCAAGGCGGTCCGCACGCGCAAGCGCCTCGACCTTCTGACGCTGCTCACGGTCTGCGACATCCGCAGCGTCGGACCGGGCGTCTGGAACAACTGGAAGGCCCAGCTTCTCCGCGGTCTCTACCGCCAGACCGCTTCGGCGCTCGAGCACGGGCTCGAGGACGTCAACCGCGAAACGCGGGAGGCCGAGGCCAAGCGCGCGCTTCGCGACGCGTTGGCCGACTGGTCGCGGACGGACATCCGCGCCGAGACCGCGCGCCACTACGGGCCCTACTGGCAGGGGCTGCCGACCTCGGCGCACGTCGTCTTCGCGCACCTGCTGCGCGGCCTCGGCAACGGCGACGTGAAGATCGACATCGAGGAGGACGGCGACCGCGACGCGACGCGCATCTGCTTCGGCATGGTCGACCATCCCGGCATCTTCTCGCGGCTCGCCGGAGCGCTGGCCATCGCCGGCGCCAACGTCGTCGACGCGCGCAGCTACGTCAGCCGCGACGGCCTGATCGCCGCCTGCTTCTGGGTACAGGACGCCGAGGGGCACCCCTACGACCCGACCCGCATCCCGCGCCTCGAACGCACGATCAAGCGCACCCTCGCCGGCGAGGTGGTGGCGCGCGAGGCGCTCGAGCCCAAGGACAAGCTCAAGCGGCGGGAGCGCCCGTTCACCGTGCCGACCTCGATCCACTTCGACAACGACGGTTCGGAACTCTACACGATCATCGAGGTCGACACCCGCGACCGGCCCGGTCTGCTCTACGACCTCGCGCGCACGCTCGCGGCGAGCAACGTGCAGATCTCCAGCGCGGTCATCGCCACCTACGGCGAGCAGGCGGTGGACACGTTCTACGTCAAGGACGTGTTCGGGCTGAAGTTCTTCTCCGAGGCAAAGCGCCGGCAGCTCGAACGTCGCCTGCGGGAGGCCATGGCCAGCGGCGCCGAGCGCGCCCGCGCCTGAGCGTCGGGCGCGACCACGCGCAAGGCGCTTGACGCAACGGCAGGACACGAGCGTGATGGCGTCGGCGCCGATGCGGTGCCGCAACAGGGGGGACGCCCATGCCTCGCGCCGTCGCGGTCGCCTGCACCGCCTTTCTCCTCGCCACGCCCGCCGTGGCACAGGGCCTCGACGTTCCGATCGCCGTGCCCCGGGGCGACGGCCAGGCGGCGGACTGCGCCACGAGCTACGTCGCGGGCCTCGATCCGGACGGCGACGGCTTTCTCTCGGTGCGGACCGGCCCCGACAGCGGCTACCCCAAGATCGACGAGGTCCACAACGGCGACGTCGTCGCCGTGTGCGACCGGCGGGGCGACTGGGTCGGCGTCTTCTACACCGGCAGCAACATCGGCACGGGCTACCGCGACGAGCACGCCGCTCGGTCGGGCTGGGTGCATTCGAACTGGCTCCGCGACCTCGCCGGCTGAGCCCGCTTCCCCCGGCCGGGCCGATGCGCTAGGCGCGAGCGCAACCGGCCCCGGCCGCCAACGAGCAGCGCCTTCATGAAGCCGATCCGCCTCCTCGCGGGGTTCCTGACCGTCGGCGCCTGGACGATGGCGAGCCGCATCCTCGGCTTCGTCCGCGACATCCTGATCGCCGCGACGCTCGGCGCCGGGCCGGTGGCGGAGGCGTTCCTGGTGGCCTTCGCGCTGCCCAACATGTTCCGCCGCTTCTTCGCCGAGGGCGCGTTCAACATGGCCTTCGTGCCGATGTTCGCCAAGCGTGTGGAGGCAGGAGAGGACGCGGAGGCCTTCGCGCAGGAAGCCTTCGCGGCCCTTGCCGCGGTGCTGGCCGGATTGACGCTCGTCGCCCAGATCGCGATGCCGCTCCTGGTCCTGGCGATGGCGGGAGGCTTCGCGGAGGACGCGCGTCTGGCGCTCGCCACAGGCTACGGGCGGATCGTCTTCGTCTACATCCTCTTCATCTCGCTCGCCGCGCTGCTCTCGGGCGTCCTGAACGCGCTTGGGCGGTTCTGGGCGGCGGCGGCGGCGCCGGTGCTTCTCAACGTCATCCTGATCGGCGTCCTCCTCGCCACCCGTGCGCTGACCGGCGAAGGCGCGTCGGAGGGGCTCGAGGGGGCGGTCTACGGCACCGCCCTTTCGTGGGGCGTGGTCGCCGCAGGCCTCGGGCAGCTCGCTCTCGTCTGGTGGGCGGCGCACCGTGCCGGGGTCACGCTGCGGCCCCGGCGGCCGCGCTTCACGCCCGAGATGCGGCGGCTGGCCGCGGTCGCGGCGCCCGCGGCTCTCGCCGGCGGCGTGGTGCAGGTGAACCTGTTGATCGGGCGGCAGGTAGCGAGCTTCTTCGACGGCGCCATCGCGTGGCTCAGCTACGCCGACCGGCTCTACCAATTGCCGCTCGGCGTCGTCGGCATCGCCATCGGCGTCGTCCTCCTGCCCGACCTGTCGCGCCGCCTGCGCGCGGGGGACGCGGCGGGGGGCCGCCATGCCTTCAGCCGCGCCGCCGAGATGGCGTTGACGCTGACCGTGCCCGCGGCCGTGGCGCTGGTGCTGATCCCACTGCCGCTGATCGCGGTGCTGTTCGAGCGCGGCGCCTTCGACGCGGGCGACTCGCGCGCCACCGCCGCGGCGCTCGCCATCTACGGCCTGGGGCTGCCCGCCTTCGTCCTGCAGAAGGTGCTGCAGCCCCTGTTCTACGCGCGGGAGGACACGGTGCGGCCGTTCCGCTACGCGCTCGTCTCGCTCGGCCTCAACGCCGCGCTGGCGGTCGGCCTCGCCTTCTCCATCGGCTACCTCGCCGCAGCCATCGGCACCACGGTCGCCGGATGGGCGATGGTCTGGCTGCTCTGGCGCGGCTCGCGCGGGATGGGCGACGCGGCCTCCCCCGACGCCCAGTTCCGCCGGCGGCTGCCGCGGATCCTCGCCGCCTCGGCGCTGATGGGCGCGGCGCTCGCCGCCGCCGGGTGGCTGCTCGCCCCGGCGCTGTCCGATCCGGGCTGGCGCTATGCCGCGCTCG
>CAYMRW010000145.1:2738-6193 GCA_964392825.1 uncultured Rhodobacterales bacterium | reverse complement strand
GGCGGCAAGATGTACATCATCCTCAAGTCGCTGCCGTTCGAGATGATGATGATCGGCGGCGCCGCAACGGGCGCGTTCCTGATCTCGAACGAGATGTCGGTGGTCAAGCAGACCGCCAAGGGCTTGGGCCAGGTCTTCAAGGGGCCGAAGTGGAAGCCGCAGGACTACCGCGACCTCCTCTGCCTCCTGTTCGAACTCGTGCGGCTCGCCAAGCAGAACCCCGTCGGCCTCGAGGAGCACATCGAGAACCCCGAGGGCTCGGCGATCTTCGGCCGCTACCCGAAGATCCTCAAGGACCACGAGGCGATCGAGCTGATCTGCGACACGATGCGGTCGGCCTCGATGAACTATGACGATCCGCACCAGGTCGAGGACGTGCTCGACAAGCGCATGGAGGCGACGCTGCACCACGCCATGCATCCCGTGCACGCGCTGCAGAGCGTCGCCGACGGTTTGCCGGCGCTCGGGATCGTCGCCGCGGTGCTCGGCGTGATCAAGACCATGGGGTCGATCGACCAGCCGCCCGAGGTGCTGGGCAAGATGATCGGCGGCGCGCTGGTCGGCACGTTCCTCGGGGTGTTCCTGGCCTACGGCTTCGTCGGCCCGTTCGCCGCCAAGCTGAAGGCGGTGGTCGAGGAGGACGCGCATTTCTATCAGCTCATCCGCGAGGTGCTGATCGCCAACCTGCACGACCATGCGGCGGCCATCTGCATCGAGGTCGGTCGCCAGAACGCGCCGCACCACGTCCGTCCGAGCTACGGCGCCCTCGAGGACGCGCTGAAGGGCGTCAAGAGCGAGGCGGCGTGATGCGGCGGGCCGGCCTCGCACTCGCCCTGACGCTCCTGCCCGGGACGCTCGCGGCCCAGGAGGCGCGCCTGCGCTCGGGCGAGCACGAGGGGTTCTCGCGCCTGGTCGTCTACATGCCCGAACCGGCCGAGATCGAGACTGCGGCCGGGGACCGACGCTTCGAGATCGCCTTCGACGCGCGGTTCGGCTTCGAGACGTCGGACGTCTTCTATTACATCCCGCGGACGCGAATCGCGGATATCGCGGCCGAGCCCGGTCGGCTGGTCCTCGACCTCGCCTGCGACTGCGCCGTGAACGTCGAGCGGCTCTCGCCGGAGATCGTCTATCTCGACGTCGCCGACGCCGGTGACGCGCCGGCATCGGCGCCCGCACGGGAGGCCGCGACGCCCGGCCCGAGGCCGATGATCCGCCTGCCGATCCAGGTGGAGCCGGCAGCGGCGACCCTGCTTCCGGGAGGGCTCGCGGTCGCGCCGGCGCCCGCGGTGGTCGAGATGCCCGTGACGCCGCCCCGGCAGCCGTCGGGAACCGCCGCGGCGGTGGCCGAACAGGTCGCTCGGGCGGCGAACCAGGGGCTTCTCGATCCCGACGGCGTTCTGCCCGCAGCCGAAGCGCCGGCCGAGGCCGGACCGGCCGATCCCGCGCCCGAGCCGATGACGCAACCGGCGGTGCCCGGCGAGACGGCGCCCCGGCGGCACGTCTCGATACGCAACGGCATCGACGAAAGCCTCGGACGCAGGTTC
This sequence comes from uncultured Rhodobacterales bacterium, assembly GCA_964392825.1. Classification (GTDB taxonomy): domain Bacteria; phylum Pseudomonadota; class Alphaproteobacteria; order Rhodobacterales; family Rhodobacteraceae; genus Roseitranquillus. The sequence continues at coordinate 4,646 of CAYMRW010000145.1, read as the reverse complement.
TCGGACGTGCTCGAGGGTATCGGTCCGGTCGGCCACTGCCTGCCCGATGAGAGTTTCGACGTGGCCGCTTGGGCGCCCGAGGGCGCCGCCGAGATCGCGCGGCTGCGCGCCGAGGTCGTGGGGCCGACGGATCGCCCCGATGCCCGGGGCATCGCCGACCTCGCACGCGGCTACGTCGCGCTGACCTTCGGGGCGGAGGCGCAGCAGGCGATCCGGACCGCCGGGGTCCCTGTCCCCGGCGCCGACGTGCTCCTGCCGATGGCCGAGATCGTGGATCACGGCGTGGCGACCGAGCCGGGCCCGCTCGCCGGCCAGTACGACTGTCCCGGCGCCTCGGCGCTCTGGGCGGTGCTGTCGCGGCCCGCGATCCCCGACGCGGCGGAGATTGACGCAGACGCGCTGACGCTGGCCTTCGGTGCGCTGCCTCCCGCCATGCGGCGGCACCTCGGGCCGGCGCTGGCCCAACGCCTGATCGATCACGGCGCCGCCGATGCCGCTGCCGTCATCCGCAGCGCCATCGGGCGCGCGCCGGGTGCGACGACGGTCGAGACGGCGTTGCTCGACGCCTCCATCGCCGCGGACGCCGGCCGCGACGCGGCAGCCGACGCGGCGCTGGGCGAGATCGTCGAGGCGACGTCGGGCCGCAGCGCCGAAGCGGTCGAACGTCTGATCCGGCGCCGACTCGATGCTGGCGAGCCCGTCGCCGCCGACCTCCTCGCCGCCGCGGACGCGCTGATCTTCGAGCACCGCGGGACCCCCCTGGCGGAGCGGCTGTCGGTCCTCAAGATCGAAGCTCTGGCGCGGGGCGGGCAGCCGCAGAGGGCGCTGGCCTTCCTCGCGGACGCGGAGGACGCGCTGTCCGAGGCCGACGCCGCCCGCCTGCGCGGCATCGCCTATGCCGAGGCGACGGGTCAGCTCGAAGATCCCGCCTTCCTCCTGCTCGCGGTACGCGCCGGCGAAGCGCTGGCGGATTCGCCCGACGAGATGGCGGCGCGACGCGCGGTCGCCCGCCGGTTGGTCGAAATGGAGCTCTACGGGCTTGCCGAAACGCTCGGCGTGGAGGAGGGGCGCGTCGCCGATACGGCGGGCAGACCGGGGCCGCCCGCGCCGCTGCCGACCCTGCCGCTGCCCGCGGCCCAAGACCTGCCCGGCGCGGATCAGGCCCTGCAGCGAAGCGCCGCGCTCCTCGAGCGGAGCGCCGCGCTGCGCCAGACGCTCGACACGGCGCTCGCCCGGGATGCCGGGGCCGAGTGACGCGCCAGGGGGGGAATCGCCGGGCCGCTAACGGACCGTCAACGGATGGAACGCTACCACCGCCGTGAAGACAGGCGGCAAGAATTGCGGCGGTTCGATGCGATCACTCCTCCCCCGATCCGGAGCTCCCGCGCTGTCGTCCGCGCCTGCGCCCGGCGACGATGAGCGCCGCTTGCACGGCCGCACGGACACGTCCGCCGACCCGGCCTTCGCTCCCTCCCCAGGGATCACCGGACCGGTCCACGTGATCCGTCGCCCCGGCGGTCTCGCCGGCGTCGCCGGCGCCAACCGGGATCCGTCCGGCGACGCGGACCGCGCACGCACCGCCGCGGATCCCTCACGCCGACCCGGCGCGGGAGCGTCCCTGGCGGGCCGATCGGCGCGCCGCGCCGATGGCGGCGCCTCCGCCACCATGCCCGCATGCGAGGATCGCTCCCGGTGACCATCAGCGCCGCCAACCTCTTCCGCCCGACGATCCTGCTCGCGCTCGCGCTCATGGCGATCATCGTCATGATGGTGCTGCCGGTGCCGTCGTGGGTCCTCGACGTCGGCCTCGCGGCGTCGTTCGCGCTCGCCATCCTGATCTTCACGGTGACGTTGTTCATCGAGCGGCCGCTCGACTTCTCGGCGTTCCCGACGATCCTGCTCGCCTCG
>CAYMRW010000145.1:0-2728 GCA_964392825.1 uncultured Rhodobacterales bacterium | reverse complement strand
GCTGATGCTGCGGCTGTCGCTCAACGTCTCCTCGACCAAGCTCATCATCGGCGAGGGGCACACCGGGACCTCCGCCGCGGGCGAGGTGATCGAGGGCTTCGCGATGTTCGTCATGGGCGGCAACGTCCTCATCGGGCTCGTCGTCTTCTGCGTCCTCCTGATCGTGAACTTCATGGTCATCACCAAGGGTGCCGGGCGGATGGCCGAGGTCGGCGCCCGCTTTGCCCTCGACGGCATGCCGGGCAAACAGCTCGCCATCGACAGCGACATGTCGGCCGGTGCCATCGACCATGCCGAGGCCAAGCTGCGGCGCGAGACCGAGCTTGCCGAAACGACCTTCTTCGGCTCGCTCGACGGCGCGTCGAAGTTCGTCAAGGGCGACGCCGTCGCCGGGCTGCTCATCACGCTTCTGAACCTTGTCGTCGGGCTGATCGTCGGGCTGATGCTGCACGACATGCCGATCGGTCGGGCGTTCGAAACCTACGCCATCCTGACCGTCGGCGACGGCCTCGTGGGCCAGATCCCCGCCGTCATCATCTCGGTCGCCTCGGCGCTGCTGCTCGCGCGCGGCGGCGCCACGGGGTCGACAGACTTCGCCGTCTTCAGCCAGCTCGGCCGCCACGCCTCGGCGCTGGCGACGGTGGCGGCGCTGATGGCGCTCTTCGCGCTGGTCCCGGGGATGCCGTTCCTGCCCTTCATCTGCGGCGCCGCCGCCCTCGCCGCCGCGGCCTACGCCGTCCACCGCGGGAACAGGGCGCGGGCCGAGGCCGCGGCGGCCGCGCCCGGCGAGGCCGAAACGGCTCCGCGCGCGCGGTCGATGGGCGACGTCCTCGACCTCGACGACATCCACGTGCAGTTCGCGCCCGACCTCGTGCAGATGGTGCTCGACCCCGCCACCGGCCTCGACGCGCGCATCACGAACATGCGCAACCACGTGGCGACCGCGTTCGGCATCATCCTGCCCGAGATCCGGCTGACCGACGACGCCGGCCTGCCGCCCGGCACCTACGTGATGCGCATCCAGGGCGTCGAGCAGGCGCGCGACAGGCTGCGCGGCGACCACGTGCTGGCGCTGTCGAACGGCGCCGAGGATCTGCTGCCGCCGGGCGAGGACGTGCGCGAGCCGGTCTACGGGGCGCCGGCGCGCTGGATCGATGGCGATCACCAGGAAGACGCGGCGACATCGGGCATGACCGTGGTCAGCCCGACCGAGGTGCTGGCCACGCACCTGCTCGAGGTCGTCAAGCGCAACTTCTCGCGGCTGCTCACGATGCGGGCGCTGCGCGTCCTGCTCGACGAGCTGACCAACCTCGCGGACCCGCGCCGGGCCGAGGCGAACCGGCGCATGCTCGACGAGCTCGTCCCCGACAAGGTGCCGCTCGACCTCCTGCTCTCGGTCCTGCGCCTGCTCCTCGACGAGCGCGTGTCGATCCGCAACCTGCCGCTGATCATCGAGTCGATCGCCGAGGCGCGCCCGAGCGTCGCCACCGCCGAGGGCATCGCCGAGCATGTCCGCCATCGCCTCGGCTTCCAGCTCGTCGCCGAGCTGCGCCGCCCCGACGGCACCGTGCCGCTGCTGCAGCTCGCCCCCGAATGGGAAGAGACCTTCACGACCTACCAGCTCGACGGACCGGGGCGCGAAATCGCGCTGCCGCCCGAGAAGTTCAACCGCCTCGCCCAGAACATCGCCGAGCGGCTGAACCGCGCGGGGGAGGCCGGCATCTATCCCGCCGTCGTCACCTCGACGCAGAGACGCCGCTTCGTGCGCACCGTGCTGTCGGCCAAGGGCATCTCGAATCCGGTCCTGTCGTTCGAGGAGATCGGCACCGACGCGCGCCCGTCGCTCGTGGGCCTCGTCGCCGCCTGATGGAGGCGCTGGCCGAACTCCTCGCCTGGGCGCGGGAGGCGACGACAGTGGCCGGGATCGTCTTCATCCGGGTCGGCGCGATGATGTTCCTGCTCCCGGCCTTCGGCGAGCTCCTCATCCCCGCGCGGGTGCGGCTGGGGCTGGCGCTCGCCTTCACCGCCATCGTCACGCCGGCCGTCGTGCCGGTGCTGCAGCCCGTCGCCGAGGGATCGAGCCTGCTGGTCGTGCTCGGAGCCGAAACCATCGTCGGGCTCGTCATCGGGCTCGTCGTGCGCTTCTTCGCGATGGCGTTGCAGATCGCGGGGTCGATGGCGGCGCATGCGACCTCGCTGGCGCAGATCCTCGGCGACGCCGGGATCGATCCGCAGCCTGCGATCGGGCAGCTCCTCTCGGTGGGGGGACTTGCGCTCGCCGTGGCGGCGGGGCTGCACGTGCGCTTCGCCGAGCTGATGATCCATTCCTACGACGTGTTCCGGCCGGGCGTCCTGCCTGGACCCGCGCTCGTCAGCGAGTGGGGGATCGCGCGGATCGCGGCGGCGTTCTCGCTTGCCTTCGCGCTGGCGGCGCCCTTCACCATCGCCGCCTTCGTCTACAATCTCGCGCTCGGCGTCATCAACCGCGCCATGCCGCAGCTCATGGTCACCTTCGTCGGGGCGCCCGCGATCACGCTCGGGGCGCTGGCGCTCCTGATGCTGTCAGCGCCGATCCTGCTCGGTCTCTGGCACGAGGGCTTCACAGCCTTCCTCGCAGATCCGTTCGAGGGGCGCTGATGTCGGCGGACGAAGACAACGAGGACAAGCAGTACGAGCCGTCCCAGAAGAAGCTCGACGACGCCCGCGAGAAGGGCGAGATCCCGAAATC
>CAYMRW010000144.1:5174-6203 GCA_964392825.1 uncultured Rhodobacterales bacterium | reverse complement strand
CGCCCGGGCCAGTCCGCCGCCATCGCTGCCTCCGCCGCCGAGCGTGGCGCCGCGAGCCGGCGCAGCGCCGCCAGCGCCGTTCCTGCGTTGACGACCTGGTGCGGCCCGCGGAGGTGCGGCCGCGGCAGGTCGAGAAGCCCCGCGTCGTCATGGAAGACCAGCCGCCCGGCCTCCTCGGCGACATGCCAGTCCTGACCGTGGACGAAGAGCGGGGCGCGGACCCGTGCGGCCTGCCGCTCGATGACCTCGAGCGCGGCGTCGGCCTGCGGCGCGACGATACCGGGGGCGCCGCGCTTGAGGATCCCCGCCTTCTCGAACGCGATCTCGGGCAGGGTGTCGCCCAGATACGCCTCGTGGTCGAAGTCGACCGGGGTGATGACCGTCAGCACCGGGTCGACGACGTTGGTGGCGTCGAGGCGCCCGCCCAGTCCGACCTCGACCAGCGTCCATTCGGCCGGCGCCCGCGCCATGGCGAGAAGCGCCGCCGCCGTCGTGATCTCGAAGAAGGTGATGGGCTGCCCGGCGTTGGCTTCCTCGACCTCGTCGAGAAGGGCGGCGAGCGCTGGCTCGGAGATCAGATCGCCCGAAATCCGGATGCGCTCGTGGAACCGCGCGAGGTGAGGCGAGGTGTAGGCGTGGCATCGCGCCCCGGACGAGGACAGGCCCGCACGGATCATCGACAGCGTCGAGCCCTTGCCGTTGGTGCCGGCGATGTGGACCACGGGCGGCAGCCGGCGCTCGGGGTTTCCGAGGGTGGCGAGGATCCGGTGCATCCGGTCGAGCGAGAGGTCGATCGACTTGGGGTGCAGTGTCAGCAGCCGCTCGAGGATCGCGTCCGACCCAGCCCGCCGCGTGTCGGTCCCGTGCATCGGCGACGCGCTCCGGGTGCCGCCTACTCGCCCGCGGCGCGCGCGGCCCCGGTCGCGACCGACGACGCGGGGACCGGGTCGGCAGGCGGCGGCAGCTCGGCCTTGGCCGCCTGCGGCTGCCGCGTCAGCAGGCGCGTGACCGCGATCAGCTCGTCACGCA
>CAYMRW010000144.1:0-5107 GCA_964392825.1 uncultured Rhodobacterales bacterium | reverse complement strand
CTTCTCGCGGATGGTCTGCTCGATGACGCGCGGGCCGGCGAAGCAAATGAGCGCCCCGGGCTCGGCGATCTGGATGTCGCCCAGCATGGCGTAGGACGCGGTGACGCCGCCCGTCGTCGGATGCGTCAGCACGACGATATAGGGCAGCCGCGCCTCCTTCAGCATCTCGACGGCGACGGTGGTGCGCGGCATCTGCATCAGCGACAGGATCCCCTCCTGCATCCGCGCGCCGCCGGCGGCGGAGAACAGGATCAGCGGCCGGCGCAGCGCCACCGCCCGTTCGCACGCGGCGATGATGGCGTTGCCGACATACATCCCCATCGAGCCCGCCATGAACGAGAAGTCCTGGCCTGCGGCGACGATCGGCGTGCGCCCGATCTCGCCCTCGGCCACCAGCATCGCCTCGCGCTCGCCGGTCGCGCGCTGGGCGGCGCGGAGCCGCTGCGGATAGGGCCGCTGGTCGCGGAAGTGCAGCGGGTCCGCGACCGGTGCCGGCACCGCGACTTCGACGTAGGCGCCCGCGTCGAACAGCGCCGCGAACCGTGTCCGCGGCGAGATCGGCATGTGATGGTCGCAGCTCGTGCAGACGTTGAGGTTCGCCGCGAGCTCCCGGTGAAACAGCATCGAGCCGCAGGCGTCGCACTTGGTCCACAGGTTCTCCGGCACCTCGCGCCGCGAGAACAGCGAGTTGATCTTCGGCCGGACGTAGTTCGAGATCCAGTTCATGGCGCCCCTTGGAACCTCGGCGGAGACCTAAGCGGCGCCCCCGCCGAATGCAATTCCCGGCACCGCCCCGGGCGCGCCCGCGGACGCTTCACAAGGGCACGAGGATGACCGCCAGGCCAATGACGACGGCGACCGCGCCCACGGGGAGACCGCGGCTGGCGATCATCCCCCACGAGACGAGCGCGAGGCCGAGGGCGATCTTGGCAAGCGCGGCCAGGGCCTCCGCCGGCGCCTCGGCGAGCGCGAGGAGTCCCGGGTTCGCCACCATGCCGAGGGGGATCAGGTAGAGCCCGAGGCCGAGGCGCATCGCCGTCAGCGCCACCTTGAGCCATCCCTCGCCGATCATGCCCGCGGCGATGAACACCGCGCCGCAGACGGGCGGGGTGATCGTCGAGAGAAGCGCGTACCAGAAGACGAAGAGATGCGCCTGCAGCGGCGCCAGCCCGAGCTCGATCAGCGCCGGCCCGGCGACCGAGACGCAGATCACGTAGGCCGCCGTCGTCGGCACCTCCATCCCGAGGATCAGGCAGGCGATCGCGGTCAGGAGGAGCGACGGCCAGAGCATCCCGCCCGAGGCCGAGAGGATCAGGCTGGTGATCTTGACCCCGAGCCCGGTGATGGCGAGGACGCCGATCACCAGCGAGGCGCACAGGATGATCGACCCGATCAGCGCCACCTGCCGCGCCGCGGTCAGGCAGGCATCGGCCAGGCGCTCCGCCGCGCGCCCGGCATCGAGGCGCAGGTCGGCGCCGAACGGCAGCAGCAGCGCGGCGGCGAGGATAGCGAGGCAGGCCGCGTATTGCGGCGTCACGCGCAGGCCGAACATGCCCCACATCAGCACCGCGAAGGGCACCGCGAAGAAGGCCGTGGTGACGAGGAGGTCGCGCCGCGCCGGGCGGTCGGCCGGGTCGATGCCGCGCAGGTCGAAGCGCCGGGCGTAGCCGTCGATGCCGACCCACACGGCGAGGAAATAGAGAAGCGCGGGCGGCAGCGCCGCCGCCATGATCGCCGTGTAGGGCGTGCCGGTGAGCTCGACCATGACGAAGGCGCCGGCGCCCATCAGCGGCGGCATGATCTGCCCGCCCGAGGAGGCCACGGCCTCGACCGCCGCGGCGATGCGCTTGGGGTAGCCGAGGCGGGTCATGGCAGGGAGCGTGATGGCGCCCGTCGAGGCGACGTTGGCCGAGGCCGAGCCCGAGATCGACCCGAAGAGCGCCGAGGAGATGACCGAGACCTTGGCCGCCCCGCCGCGGAGCCGTCCGGCGGCCGCGGCGGCGACGTTCATGAACCCCTGTCCCGCCTCGCCCGCGTTCAGAACCGCGCCGAAGATGACGAAGATGGCGACGACGTTCACCGAGACCGCGGTCAGCGTGCCCCAGAGACCGCCCTCGGCGATGGTCAGCGTGCCGAGGAAGCTCTCGAGCGGCGTGCCGGAATGACCGAAGCGGCCCGGGATCGCCTCGCCGAAGAGACCGTAGAGAAGCGCCGTCGCCGCGACGGCCGGCAGGGGCCAGCCGATCGCCCGCCGTGCCGCCTCGAGCACCACGACCATCAGCGTCGCGGCGACCGCGACCTGCCCCCATCCTTCGAGAAACCCGTACTGGTCGGCCAGCGCGTCGTGGCCGACCGCCACCCAGAGCGCCGCGCCGCAGCCCGCGGCGGCGAGGCCCGCGCCGGTGGCGAGCCGCCAGCCCGTGGCGCCCCAGACCAGCACCCAGGGCAGGACGAAGACCATGTGCAGCGGCCGGCTGACGAGATTCGGCACGAGGCCCCAGAAGATCAGCCCGAGGTGGAACGCGACCGACGCCGCCGCGAAGGCGAGCCAGACCCGCCGGGCGATCCCGGCAGGCTCCGCGGCGGCGTCGGTGACGGTCACATCTGGCTGCCATCGAGCGGGATGCCCGCCTCCTCGTAGTAGCGCACGGCGCCGGGATGGAACGCGCCGTCGACGTTGCCCAGAAGCTCTGGCGTGACGCCGGCCCACCAGGGCGCGTTCTCGGCCATGCGGTCGCGGCTCTCCCAGAAGGTCTTCGTGAGCTCGTAGGCCGTCTCCTCGTCCATCGCCGTCGTCGTGTATGCCACGACCGGCAGCGAGGTGGTGACGACGTCGGCGTCCTGCCCCGGGTAGGTGCCGGCCGGGATCACCAGCCGCGCGCGCCCGGTCTCCTCGATCTGCGCGTCGGTGAGCGAGATCAGGGTGACGTCGGTCGAGGCCGCGGCCTCGACCACATTCGGCGCGGGGTATGAGCCCGCGGTGACGAAGCCGTCGATCTGTCCGTTCTGCAACGCCGGCACCGCGTTCGACAGCTCGACGTCGGCGATCTCGACGTCATCGGCGACGCCGAAGAGGTCGAGGTAGGTCTCGCCCTCGGTCGCTCCGAACGACCCCTTGCCGAGCAGGATGGTCTTGCCGGCGAGGTCCGCGAACTCCGTCGCGCCCGCGTCGGCGGACATCACGAAGTGCATGGTCAGCGACGGGATCGGGAACAGCGCGCGGATCTCGTCGAACGCCGGGTCGTCCCGCCCCTCGAACATCGCCGCCCCGTCCTGCGCCAGGCCGACGAGCGCCGGCGGCGTCGTGAACACGTAGTCGCCGCCGCGGGCGCGCACCTCCATGACGTTCTGCACGCTGCCCTGGCTCTCCTCCACCGTGACCTGGATGTCGGTGTCGCCGGCCTCCATCGCCTCGGCGATCTCGACCCCCATCTGGTAGTAGGACGAGCCCGAGCCCGCGGACTTGTAGGTGACGCGGGTCTGCGCCGCCGCGCCGGTGGCCAGCGCCGTCAGCACGGCACCGGCGATGACGTATCTCGCAATCATGTCTTCGATCCTCCCTGGCTGGCGTCAGGAAGCCGGGCGTCCGGCCCGGGGTCAATGGTCGAAGCGGGGTCAGGCGCGGACGGCGAGCCGGCAGAGCCCCCAGGCGAGCGTCAGCATTGCCAGATCGCCGAGGAAGGCGAGCCGCGCCGCCCCCTCGGCGTCCACCGCGTAGGGCGTGAGGTAGAGCGCGAGACCGGTGATGGTGCCGTCCGTCGCAAGCACCGCGATCGCCACGAAATTGTTGACGAAATGGAATCCCCAGGCGGCGCCGATGTTGCCCGTCGCCATCGTCAGGTCGGCCGCGAAGAGACCGAAGAGCGTGGCGCCCGCGACGACGATCCAGGCGTTCGGCCCGGTCATCTGCGGCGCGTAGTGGACGATGCCGAAGAGCGCGGCCGGCACGACGAGCGCCACGAGGCGGCCGCGGAACCGCGCGGCCACCTGCTGCAGCAGGTAGCCGCGGAACACGAGCTCCTCGGCCCCGGTCTGCAGAAGGAGGCCGACGACGGTGAGGGGCAGGAGCGCGAGCCACATCTCCGGCCGCAGGCTCGGCGTGGCGTCGTAGACGAGCGACCAGAGCGCGATCGCGACGGCGTAGAGGGCGCCCACCGCGATGCCGGCGCGCGCGAAGTCGCGCAGGACGCGCGGCGCCCGGCCGAAGAGCGATCGGACTGGGCGCCGGTGCAGCAGGCGGGCCACCGCCATGGGCGCCAGCGCCATGCCAAGGAAGGTTGCGAGAAGGGCGAGCGTCCCGGCAGGCGTTGCGGGTTCGGCCAGCCGCGCCGCGAAGGCGAAGGTCCGTTCCCGCCCGGCGAGCGCGACGGCCGCGCCGAGGGCCAACGCCAGCGACAGGGCGTAGAGGCCGGCGATGAGCACGGTGCCGGCGAGCGTCCGCCAGATTTCCGCGCGCGGCCGCGCGGGGGCGACGAATGCCCTGAACTCCGCCGTGCTCACCGCCCGATGCCTCTCCTGCCGTTCACGCTCAGCTAGGCCGCATGGCGTGCCGTGCAAAGGCGTTGTCAGCAGGGGCGGCCTCCCCTATCGAGGCGCCGATCCCCGGGGGAGGTGACCGATGCTGAAGCGCGACTGGGACAAGTCCAATCTGCCGAGCCGCCACGTGACCGAGGGGCCGGCCCGCGCGCCGCATCGCAGCTACTACTACGCCATGGGCCTCTCCGAGGCCGAGATCGCGCAGCCCTTCGTCGGCGTCGCCACCTGCTGGAACGAGGCCGCGCCCTGCAACATCGCGCTCTCGCGCCAGGCGCAGGCGGTCAAGCTGGGCGTCAAGGCGGCCTCGGGCACCCCGCGCGAGTTCACGACCATCACCGTCACCGACGGCATCGCAATGGGGCACGAGGGGATGCGCTCGTCGCTGGCGTCGCGCGAGGCGATCGCCGACACCGTCGAGCTGACGATGCGCGGGCACTGCTACGACGCCATCGTCGGCCTCGCCGGCTGCGACAAGTCGCTGCCCGGCATGATGATGGCGATGGTGCGGCTCAACGTGCCCTCGGTCTTCATCTACGGCGGCTCGATCCTGCCGGGGCGGGCGCCCGCGGGC
>CAYMRW010000143.1:0-6318 GCA_964392825.1 uncultured Rhodobacterales bacterium | reverse complement strand
AACTACTTCGACACCCCGAAGATCACGCAGGAGAACATGGGCGAGTTCGACAAGCCGGTCTTCTGAAGGCTCCTCCCGGAGACGCGGGCAGTTTCGGCTGCCCGCGTGCCCGGCAAACGAGGGAGGCATCTCATGGGCCGCGTTTCCGAGCGGGTTTGCATCGTCACCGGGGCCGCGCGCGGCATAGGCCGCGCGATCGGAGAGGCGCTGATCGACGAGGGAGCGTATGTCTGTTTCGCCGACCTCGACGGCGAGCGCGCCGCGGCCGTGGCGATGGCGGCCGGCGGCGGAAACGGGACAGGTCGCGCCATGGGCTGCGCCGTCGACGTGACGGATCGCGGGCAGGTCCGCGAGATGATCGCGAGGGTCGTGGAACGCTTCGGCCGGCTCGACGTCAACTTCAACAACGCGGGCGTCAACCGACCGATGAACTTCCTCGACGTGACCGAGGACAACTGGAACTTCATCATGGGCGTGAACGGTCTCGGCGTGCTGATCGGCATGCAGGAGGCGGCGCGCCAGATGATCGCGCAGGGCACCGGCGGCAAGATCGTCAACACCGCCTCGATCGCGAGCCGCCAGGGCTTCGACAACGTCGCGCCCTACTGCGCGTCGAAATGGGCGGTGGTGTCGCTGACGCAGTCGGGCGCCCGCGACCTCGCCAAGCACGGCATCACCGTGACGGGCTTCGCCCCCGGCGTCGTCGACACCGAGATGTGGGAGGAGGTCGATCGCGACCTGATGTCCATCGGCGCGTCCCAGCGACCGGGACAGGCGATGGAGGAATTCGCCGCAGGGATACTGAAGGGCCGCGTCGCGCGACCCAACGACATCACGGGGACCACCACGTTCCTGGCGGCTCCGGAGAGCGACTACATGACCGGCCAGATCGTGATGATCGACGGGGGCATGACGCTGGTCTGACGGCCGGCGGACGGGAGAGCGACAATCAGGGAGGAGCTCATGGCCACAGCCGTGAAGACGCAACGCATGCGCAATATCGGCTCGGAGGTCGCGCGTCAGGGAATCCTGATCGCCTTCGGGCTCTTCATTCTGGGCTTCGCGGTCTTTTCCGACCGCTTCCTCACGCCCGAGAACCTGATGACCGTCGTCCGCCAGGCCGCGATCATCGGCACCATCGCGGTCGGCGTGACGCTTGTCGTGATCGGCGGCAACCTCGACCTCTCGGTGGGCTCGATGCTGTCGTTCGCGACCGTGCTTGTCGTCGACCTGCACGACCAGATCGGACCCGGGCCCGCGATCCTGGTCATGTTCATCGCGACGCTGGCGATCGGGGCCATCAACGGAGCGCTCGTCGGCTTCCTCAGGCTGAACTCGCTCATCGTGACGCTCGGGATGCTGTCGGCGATCCAGGGCGTCACGCTGATCTACTCGGGCGGGCAGAACGTCGACATCACCGACCAGCAGGACACCTGGTTCGCGATCTTCGGTCGCGGGAGCGTGCTGGGCATCCCGACGCCCATCGTGGTGTTCCTCGGGCTGGCGCTGATCCTGCACGTGGTGATGTCCTACACGCCCTTCGGGCGAAAGGTGTACGCGGTCGGCGGTAACGCCACCGCGGCGACCTTCTCGGGGATCCGGCGGAGCCGGGTCGTGTTCATCACCTACATGATCTCGGCCTTCGCCGTCGGATGCGCCGCGATCATCCTCGGGTCCCGCGTCATGGGCAGCCAGAACAACGTCGGCCAGGGCTACGAACTGCAGGTGCTCGCAGGCGTGATCCTCGGCGGCACGTCGCTGCTCGGCGGTTCGGGAAACGTGCTCAAGACCGTGATCGGCGTCCTGATCCTCGGCTTCATCCAGAACGGACTGCTGCTCCTGGGCTATGCCTACTACGTGCAGTGGATCGTCACCTGGATCGTGATCATTCTCGCCGTCTGGCTCGACATCTCGGCCAAGCGCGGCCGGCTTCTGTCACCGATCGCCTGAGGAGGGACGAGCGATGCAAGCTTTCAACTGGCTGATCCGAAACCCGATCTGGGGGTTCGTGGTGCTGATCTTCGTCTTCTTCAGCCTGGCGAACGAGCACTTCTTCGACCCGCAGAACTTCCAGAACATCCTCGTGCAGACCTCGACCATCGGTCTGATCGCGCTCGGCATGACCATGGTCATGATCAACGGCAACATCGACCTCTCGGTGGGCGCCACGCTGGCGCTCGCCGCGAGCCTCGCGATCGACGTCCAGAGCTGGGGGGTCTTTGCCGCGTGGGGCAGTTGGGCGATCCTGCCCGCGGTCCTGGCGGCGCTGCTTTGCGGTGTGCTCCTCGGGGCGCTCAACGGGCTGATCGTCTGGAAGACCGGGGTCGACGCCTTCATCGTGACGCTCGGGGCGATGCTCGGCATCCGCGGGATCGTGTTCCTCTACACGCAGGAGCAGTCGTTCTTCGCGATGAACTTCGCCTACTCGGACTTCGGCATGAGCTCGGTTGGGCCGCTGCCGACGCTCGCGGTCCTGTTCCTGCTCTGCTTCGTCGTCATGCACCTGATCCTCTCGCAGACCGTCCACGGGCGCGACACCTACGCCGTCGGCGGCAACCGCGAGGCCGCCGTCAACGCCGGCATCCGCGTCGGGCCGCACATGCTGATCAACTTCATGATCGTCGGCTTCTTCGCCGCGCTGGCGGGCGTCACGCTCTCGACCCAGATGGGTGCCTCGACGCCGAACCTTGGGCGCGAGTACGAGCTCTGGACGATCACCGCCGTCGTTCTCGGCGGCACCAAGCTCACGGGCGGGGCGGGGACCATGATCGGCACGCTCGGCGGCGTGCTCGCGATCGGCATCCTCAGGAACGGCATGAATCTGATGCAGGTGCCGGGCTTCTACGTGCTCGTGATCCTCGGCTCGATCCTGATCGCCGTCCTCTTCCTCGACAAGCAACTGAACCGCCGCGGCAAGGAGGAACTCCGCACATGACGACGCCAGCGCTCAAGGTCGAGAACATCGTCAAGACCTTCCCGGGCGTCAGGGCGCTCGACGGGGTCAGCTTCGAGGTGATGCCGGGGGAGTGCCACGCGCTTCTCGGAGAGAATGGCGCCGGCAAGTCGACGCTGATGAAGGTCCTGGCGGGGATGCATAGCCCGAACGAGGGCCGCATCTTCATCGACGGCGAGGAGGTGACGCTGAGGACACCGCTCGAGGCCAAGGCCAAGGGCGTCGTGCTGATCCACCAGGAACTCAGCCTCGCCGAAGAGATGTCGGCGGCCGAGAACATCTTCCTCGGCGAGCTGCCGAGGAAGGGCCTCGGCCGCGTCGACTGGTCGAAGCTGCATGAGCGGGCGGGCGCGATCCTCAAAAAGCTCAACTGCGACTTCGGACCGAAGACGCGCGTCTCGTCGCTCTCCATCGCCAAGAAGCAGATGGTCGAGATCGCCCGAGCGCTGACCGTCGACGCCAAGGCGGTGATCTTCGACGAGCCGACGGCATCGCTCACCGACGCCGAGAAGGTCGTCCTCTTCGACGTGATCCGGGACCTCAAGGCCCAGGGGGTGGCGATCGTCTACATCTCGCACCGGATGGAGGAGATCTTCTCGATCTCCGACAGGATCAGCGTGCTGCGCGACGGCGCCTACCGCGGGACCCTCGTCACCAGGGACACCGACGAGGACGAGGTCACGCAGCTGATGATCGGCCGCAGCCTCGATCTCAGCCGCAACGTCGAGCACAGCGAGATCGGCGACGTCGCGCTCGAGGTCCGGGGCCTCTCCTGCGGGTCGCTCTACGAGGACGTGAGCTTCGACGTGCGGGCGGGCGAGGTACTGGGCTTCTACGGCCTCGTCGGCGCCGGGCGGACCGAGATCGCCGAGACGCTCTTCGGCCTGCGCGAGCCGACCGCGGGCCAGATCCTCCTCGCCGGGCAGGAGGTGAAGATCGATTCGCCGGTCGCCGCCATCGCCGCCGGCATCTCGCTCGTTCCCGAAAGCCGCAAGGAGCAGGGGCTGGTGCTCGGCATGAACTGCCGGGACAACATGACCCTGCCGCAGGTCGACGACCTGACCGCGGGCCCGTTCGTGGCGAACGGCGCCGAGATCGCGATCTACGACCAGTACCGCGACCGGCTGCAGATCAAGACGCCGTCCTGGCGGCAGACCGTGGGCAACCTCTCGGGCGGCAACCAGCAGAAGATCGTGATCGGCAAGTGGCTGGCGATGAAGCCCACCGTCCTCATCGTCGACGAGCCGACGCGCGGCATCGACGTCGGCTCCAAGGCCGAGATCCACAACCTGATCCGCGAGCTCGCGCGGTCCGGCTACGCCGTCATCGTGATCTCGTCCGAGATGCCCGAGGTCCTGCATGTCTCCGACCGGATCGTCGCGATGTACCACGGCCAGGTGATGCGCGAGTTCACCTCGGACGAGGTGACCGAAGACAACCTCGTGCAGGCCATCTCGGGCATCGGCCGGAAGGCCGCCTGATGCGCGTCGGCTTTGCCGGGCTCGGCCGGATGGGGGCCCGCATGGCGCGGAACCTCGTCGCCGCCGGCCACGACGTCAGCGTCTGGAACCGCTCGCCGGGTCCGGCCGAGGCGTTCGGCGGACCCGTGGCGGGAACGCCGCGCGCCCTTGCCGAAGGGGCCGAGGTCGTGATCACCATGCTGGCCGACGACGCGGCGTCCGTGGCCGTCCATGACGGGCGCGACGGCCTCTTCGCGGCCGAGCGCGGCGCCCGGACCTTCGTCGAGATGGGCACGATGAGCCCCGACCACCTTTCCGCCCTGCGCGCCGCGGCGGGTTCCCGGCAGGTCATCGACGCCCCGGTCTCCGGCGCGACGCAGGCGGCCGAAAACGCGCAACTGATGATCATGGTCGGCGCCGACGCGGCGACGGCCGCGCCGCTCATGCCGCTCTTCGACGCCATGGGGCGCAGGACGATCTGCCTCGACCAGCCGGGGGCGGGTGCCGTCATGAAGCTCGCGGTGAACTCGCTGATCCACGGGCTCAACCAGACCGTCGCCGAGGCGCTGACGCTGGCCGAGGCCGCGGGGATAGCCCCCGAGCGCGCCTTCGACGTGATCGAAGCCTCGGCCGCCGCGGCGCCGATGCTCGGCTACCGCCGACTTCTCTACCTCGACGAGAAGGCGCACGAGGTCACTTTCACCGTGGCGCTGGCGCGGAAGGACATGGAGGTCACGGCGCAGGTCGCCGAGGGCCTCGGCGTCGCGCTGCCGCAGGGGCGGCTCAACCTCGATCAGCTTCGCGAGGCGGCGTCGAGGGGCTACGCCGCGCGCGACATGGCCTCGATGGTCGATTTCCTGCGCGAGGGACGGACATGAGGGCGGCGCTCTTCGCCGGCGGCTGGGAAGGACACGACCCGACCGCGTTCGCGGACTGGTGCCGCGATCTGCTCGAGGGCGACGGCTTCGAGGTCGACGTGCACGACACGCTCGCCCCGCTGGCCAAACCCGAGGGGATGCGTGACGTCGACCTGATCGTGCCGATCTGGTCCTCGGCGAGGTCGTCGCACCGTCCCGAGTTCGGCAACATGACGAAGGCGGAGGAGGACGGGCTTCTACGGCTCGTCGCCGACGGCTGCGGCCTCGGCGGCTGGCATGGCCACATGGGCGACGCCTTCCGCGACCGGCCGACCTACCACTTCCTGATCGGCGGCCAGTTCGTGGCGCACCCGCCGGGCTGGCCCGACAACCCGGTGCCGTCCGACGACTTCGTCGACTACGACGTGACGGTGACCCGGCCCGCGCATCCGATCATGGAGGGGATCGGCTCGTTCCGCCTCCGCTCCGAGCAATACTACATGCTCGTCGACCCCTCGAACGAGGTGCTGGCGACCACGACCTTCTCGGGCGAGCACCTCTGGTGGATCGAGGGGACGGTCATCCCGGTCGTCTGGACCCGCCGCTGGGACAGGGGCCGCGTGTTCTACTGCTCGATCGGCCACACGCTCGACGATCTTCGCCACCCCAGGGTCCAGGAGATCGTGCGCCGCGGCCTCGGATGGGCGGCGCGTCGAAGGGACGAACCTTCTCCCATGTGACGGGCTTGCCGGAGCCCGTTACCCGCGCATGCGGGTTCGCACGGCGGCCGTTCGCCCCGCGGTCGCTCCCCTGCCCCGCCCGGCACGGACGATTGATCGCCAGCCGTCGCTTGCCCCGGCCGTTCGCCATCATTAGCCGTGCGCGGCGCGACGTCGCGCGCGGAAGGGGCTGTCGGAGGGGGATGAGGCGATGCAGAGCCGTGGGAGAAACGACCCGCAGGATCAGCCATGGTGGCGCGGGGCCGTGGTCTACCAGGTCTATCCGCGGTCGTTCCAGGATACCGACGGCGACGGCGTCGGCGACCTGC
>CAYMRW010000142.1:0-6379 GCA_964392825.1 uncultured Rhodobacterales bacterium | reverse complement strand
GACGGCTGGATGGGGTCGAAGACGCGATCGGCGCTCATCCTCTTCCAGGAGCGGGAGGGCCTGGCCGAGTCCGGCCGCGTCGACGCGGAAACGTGCGCACGGCTGGGACTCGACCTCGCCGCCTATACCGAAGGGGTGAAGTGATGGCCTCGTTCCTCGTCCCGTCGGCGATCGCGATCACCGCCGAGTTCTTCCCGGTCCTCGCGACGAAGCTCGGCGGCCCGCGCGGCAAGAAGGTCGCCGAGCATATCGTCGACGCCGCCGCGCGGATCGCCGGCCTGCCGCGCGATGCAGACCCGCGGGAAATCATCGCGGCGCTGGGCGAGGACGGGGCCAAGGCCGACGAGCTGCGGCTGCGCCTCGAGGAACTCGACCAGCAGGAGCATCAGCGCATCGTCGAGGACCGCGCCGACGCGCGCCGCTATCAGGCGTCGATCGGAGCCCGCGCCCGCATGCGCGGCACCTTCATGCTGCTGGGCGTCGTGGCGGGCCTGATCGCCTGCATCGCCGCGGTCCTGACCGGCACCACCGACCCGGCCCCTTTGGCGCTCGTGACGACGATCTCGGGCGCGCTCCTCAAGATGCTGTCGGACGCCTTCGCGTTCGAGTTCGGCTCTTCGGCGGGGTCGAAAGAGAAGGACGCGCACATTGAGAACATCCAGCGCGCCCTGATCGACACCGCACGCGCCCGGGGCGAACGCGATGACGCGGCGATCGCCGCGTTCGCGCCGCGACCCGCGCCATCGGCTGCGGGCCCCATCGCCGGGCCGCGGGCACTGGACGAACCCGAGACCGGCGAGACGGCGGACGAGCCCGGTGACCAGGTGGTCAAGCTGAAGATCACACGGCGCGACTTCGTGGCGGAACTGGTCCAGCTTAGCGCCTGACGTCATCCCCGGATTGCCCTAGCCTCCGCCTGAATCAGGGGGGCAGCACATGGACGAATGGTGGCGCGGCGCGGCGATCTACCAGATCTATCCGCGCTCGTTTCAGGACAGCAACGGCGACGGCATCGGCGACCTGCCGGGGATCGTCGAGCGGCTGCCGCACGTGGCCGATCTCGGCGCCGACGCGATCTGGCTCTCGCCCTTCTTCCCGTCGCCGATGGACGACATGGGCTACGATGTTGCCGACTATCGCGGCGTCGACCCGATGTTCGGATCGCTCGAGGACTTCGACGCGCTGGTCGAGACGGCGCACCGGCTCGGCCTCAAGGTCATGATCGACCAGGTGCTGAGCCATTCCTCCTCCCGTCACCCGTGGTTCGAGCAGAGCCGGCAGAGCCGGACCAACGACAAGGCCGACTGGTACGTCTGGGCGGACGCGCGCGAGGACGGGACGCCGCCGACGAACTGGCTGGCGCTCTTCGGCGGTCCCGCCTGGGAGTGGGAGCCGCGGCGGCGGCAGTACTACCTCCACCACTTCCTCGTGTCGCAGCCCGACTTGAATTTTCACGAGCCCGCGGTGCAGGACGAGATGATCGACACGCTGCGCTTCTGGCTGGAACGCGGGGTCGACGGGTTCCGGCTCGACGTCGTGAACTTCTACCACCACGACCATGCCCTGCGCGACGACCCGCCCGATCCCGACATGGTGGGCGTTCCGTGGACCAAGCCCTACGACGCGCAGCTGCACCTGCACTCCAAGACGCAGGCCGAGAACATCGCCTTTCTGGGGCGGATGCGGCGGCTGACCGACGCGTACGGGGCAGCGCTCATGGGCGAGGTCGTCGAGGGGCCGCGCCGGTCGGTCGAGATCATGGCCGACTACACCCGCGGGACCGACCGGCTGCACATGGCCTACAGCTTCGAGCTTCTGGGCGACCGGTTCGGTCCGAAGCATCTGCGCGACGTCGTCGGCGGCTACTTCGGCTTCACCGACGACGGCTGGCCCGCCTGGGCCTTCTCGAACCACGACGTGCCGCGGCACCGGTCGCGCTGGGCCGAGCATGGCGACGTCGCCCACCAGGCGGCGGCCCTGCTCCTGTCGCTCAGGGGTTCGGTCTGCATGTTCCAGGGCGAGGAGGCGGGACAGACGCAGACCGATCTCGAGCGGCACGAGATCACCGACCCCGAGGGCAAGACGTTCTGGCCGGTAATGAAGGGGCGCGACGGATGCCGGACGCCGATGGTCTGGGACGAGACCCGGCACGGCGGCTTCACGACGGGCGACCCGTGGCTGCCGGTCAAGCCACCGCAGGTCGAGATCGCCGTCTCGCGGCAGGTCGGGGTCGAGGGCAGTGTGCTCGAGACCTACCGCGCGATGCTGGCCTTCCGCCGGGAGACGCCGCAGTTCCGGCGCGGCGGACTGCGGTTCGTCGAAGCGCCGCCACCCGCGCTCGCCTACCTGCGCGACGACATTCTATGCCTCTTTCAGCTCGGGGCCGACGCCACGCGGCTACGGGTCGCCGGAGCCGGTCGCGCCATCGGTCCGGCGGGCGGGCGGCTCGACGGGGATGTCGCGGAGCTCGCGCCGAACGGCTGGCTGTTCCTCGAGGTCTCGGGCGACGTCGCGATCTCCGCGGCCTAGAGCGGGAGGGAAGGGCTCGATCGTCCCCCGGAGCCGGGCCAACAGCCAGCTACGGCGTCGCCGCAGGTGCGAGCGGCGCCGTGTCGCGCCTCCGACCTGCGGCTCTGTAATCGTCGCGTGGCGCTCTGGCGAGAGCGTCAACTCGCGAACGGGGCGTCGGCTCCCCAGATCTCGCGGACCCGTTCGTCGCGACCACAACCGTCGCGATAGAGATCGTAGGCACTGGCCTTGGACCGCGGGCCGAAGCGGGTCAGGATCAGATCGTCCTTCTTGTAGTAGTCCTGATGGTACTCCTCGGCCTCGTAGAAGGCGTCGAAGCCGAGGATCGGGGTCACGATCTCCTGACCGAGTTCCTGCTCGGCGCGAGCTTTCGCCGCCTCGGCCGCCTGCCGCTCCTCGGCGTTCTGCACGAAGATGGCCGTGCGATAGCTCTCCCCGCGGTCGCAGAACTGTCCTCCGGCGTCGAGCGGGTCGACCGAACGGAAGAAGAGGTCGAGGATCTGCGTGTAGCTGATCTCGGCCGGATCGTAGGGGATTTCCACCGCCTCGTAGTGCCCGGTGCCGCCGCCCACGACCTGCCGGTAGGTCGGATTGGCGACCTCGCCGCCGGAGTAGCCGGACACCACGTCGCCGACGCCCTGGACCTTCTCGAAGTCCGCCTCGACGCACCAGAAGCAGCCGCCCGCGACGTACGCGCGTTCGGTCTCGGCGGCCTCGGCGCGCAGGCAGGTCAGCACCGCGCCGAAGGTGATCGCGGCGGCGAGCGTCAGGGTCTTCAGATCGGCAAGCGTCGTCGGCATGGCATCCTCCGTGTTCTCTGCGAGGATGTTTCGCTCGAGGGGGCGCGGCAACCCGTGCGCGCCGCCGGGTCACGCACAGGTTACGGCCCGCGAGCCACTGGACCCGTCCCGTGGCGAAGGATAGGGCGCGGGACATGGGTGGAGCGGGCGGCAGCGTCGCGGAGCAGGGCGAGACGCGGATCGGCGTCGCCTTTGCCATGATGATCGGGGCGACGACCCTGTTCCCGATCGGCGACACGTTCTCGAAGATCCTGACGGGCCTCATCGACCCGCTCGAGGTGACGTTCTGGCGGGTGGCGTTCCAGTCGGTCGCGCTCGGCGCCCTCGCCTGGGCGCTGCCGTCGCGGGCCGCGGGCGAAACGTGGTCGCCGATCCTGGCGCTGGGCGGCATCACCACCGCCGTCATGGTGGCGTGCCTGATCTCGTCCTTCGCGGTGATGCCGATCGCGACGGCCATCGCGATCTTCTTCGTCGGGCCGCTGATCCTGACGGTGTTCTCGGCGCTGTTCCTTGGCGAGGACGTGGGGTGGCGCCGCTACGCCGCGGTGCTGGCGGGCCTCGCGGGCGCCGTCGTGGTGATCCGGCCGAACTGGGCGACGTTCGGTCTCTCGGGGCTTCTGCCGCTCGGCGCGGCGGCGGCGTTCGCGGCGACCATGGTCCTCGTCCGCAGGGCGTCGGCGACACGGACCGGGCTGACCATCCAGATAGGCATGTCGGTCTACGCCGCGCTTCTACTCGGCGCGGGGCTCGGCCTCGCGGGGCTGGCGGGCCGGTTCGCCTGGACCGCGGCCGCCGCGCCGATCTGGATCTGGCCGCTCTTCGCGGTGATGGGGGTGATCTCCGGGGCCACGTTCCTGCTCATCGCCGAGGCCTACAAGTTGGCACCGGCGAGCGTCTTGGCGCCGACACAGTACTTCGAGATCGTGGGTGCGACGATCCTAGGCTATGCCGTCTTCGGCGACTTCCCCGATCCGCTGACCTGGGCCGGCACCGCGATCATCCTCGCCTCGGGGCTGTTCGTCTTTCACCGCGAGAAACGGGTGCCGGGATGAGACCCGGCGGACGGGGCGGCGTCACCGTGCCGCATGCCAAGCCCCGGGGATTCCGGAGAACCGATCCGGCCGCGCGATACTTAGTGTGTCATCGGTGCCGAAAGAAGCAGCGCCGACCGAACGCAGGACAAACAGGGAAGATGAAATGCTGACCAGACTCGCACAGACCTCTGCCGTCGCCTTCGCGATGGCTCTCGCCGCCCCCGCGATCGCACAGGACGTCCCCGAGGAGATCGGCACGGCCGTCGACGCCGCGCAGTCGGCCGGCGTCGTCGAGACGCTCGCCGCCGGCGATCCGGTAACCGTGTTCGTGCCGACGAACGATGCCATCTCCGGCGCACCGCAAGAGGAACTGAACGCGCTTCTTGAGGATACCGACCAGCTGGCCAGCGTCATCCAGGGCTACGCCGTCTCCGGCAGCGTCATGGCGGCCGACGTGGTGCAGATGGCGACCGATGCCGGCGGCACCATCACCGTCGACACGCTCGGCGGCGGCACGCTGACCGTGATGGTCGACGGTGACACCGTGATGGTGGGGCCGGACGAGGAAACCATGGCGACGGTCGTGACGCCTGACCTGCAACTCGGCAACGTCACCATCCACGTCATCGACACCGCGTTCCTTCCCGGCAGCGCGATGTGATCCAACGGGGCCGCGCGAAACGCCGCGCGGCCCCTCCGGCCATCCGGGCAGGGAAGTTCGTCTAACGCATTGACGGAGAGCGGGCCCACATCAATGCAATTTTGGTGGCGCATCAATTCAAAGACCCGCCCTGAAACCAAGCGATCCGAACAGAGTTTCGCGCTGACCGTTCGCAGTCGGAGCTTCGTTCGCGGCCAAAGCTGACAAGCACAGCGTGACCTAGGAGCGAACCTGGGCTTCAGGCACGTCGCTGTGTCGTGCTCGCAGTGACTGCGGAGGTGCACCCGGGTCGACGCCGCCGAAACCGCCGGCTGTTGTGCCTGCACAGGATTGGCGCCGTGTTTTGGCCAACCCTACGACGCCCGAGGCGTAGCAATAGGACGCGACGGCGTCTTCTGACCGTGCTCTAGCGTTGCAAACCGCCGAACGGCACCCGATCCATCAACGGAACTTCCCCGCGCGTCGGGCGAGGAGGCGCAGGCGGAGGGCGTTCAGGGTGATGAAGCCTGCGGCGTCCTTCTGGTCGTAGGCGCCGGCGTCGTCCTCGAATGTGACGTGCGCCTCGGAATAGAGGGAGTGCTCGGAGCGGCGGCCAACGCAGCGGGCTGCGCCCTTGTAGAGCTTTAGGCGAGCGGTGCCGGTGACGTGGGCCTGGGAATGGTCGATCGCCGCCTGCAGCATCTCGCGCTCGGGGCTGAACCAGAAGCCGTTGTAGATGAGCTCGGCATAGCGCGGCATCAGCTCGTCCTTGAGATGCGCCTGGCCGCGGTCGAGGGTGATCTGCTCGAGGCCCCGGTGCGCTTCGAGGAGCAGCATGCCGCCCGGGGTCTCGTAGATGCCGCGGGACTTCATGCCGACGAAGCGGCCTTCGACGAGGTCGAGCCGGCCGATGCCGTGCCTGCCGCCGATCTCGTTCAGGCGCGTCAGCAGCGCCGCGGGCGAAAGCCGCTCCCCGTTGACCGCGACGGCATCGCCGCGCTCGAAGCCGATCTCGACGTGCTCCGGCGCGTCCGGCGCGTCTTCGGGGTCGACGGTCCGCTGGTAGACGTAGGGCGGGGCCGGCTCGGCCGGATCCTCGAGCACCTTGCCCTCCGACGAGGTGTGCAGGAGGTTCGCGTCGACCGAGAACGGCGCCTCGCCCCGCTTGTCGCGGGCGATGGGGATCTGGTGCTTCTCGGCGAAATCGAGAAGCGCGCTGCGTGACGACAACGTCCACTCCCGCCAGGGGGCGATGACGCGGATGTCGGGGTCGAGCGCAGCGGCGGACAGCTCAAAGCGCACCTGGTCGTTGCCCTTGCCGGTGGCGCCGTGGGCGACGGCGTCGGCCCCGGCCTCGCGCGCGATCTCGACCAGAC
>CAYMRW010000141.1:0-6384 GCA_964392825.1 uncultured Rhodobacterales bacterium | reverse complement strand
CCGTTGATCATGCCTCCCCAGGACGGCATCCACAGCATGATCGAGAACACCATGCCCAGCGTCGCGGCCCAGTCGGGCAGGGCCGTGTAGTGCAGGTGGTGCGGCCCCGCCCAGATGTAGAGGAAGATCAGCGACCAGAAGTGGATGATCGAAAGTTTGTAGGAGTAGACCGGCCGCTCCGCCTGCTTGGGCACGAAGTAATACATCATCCCGAGGAACCCGGCCGTCAGGAAGAAGCCCACGGCGTTGTGGCCGTACCACCACTGGGTCATCGCGTCCTGCACGCCGGCGAAGACCTGCACGCTCTTGGAGCCCCAGATCGACACCGGGATCGACAGGTTGTTGACGATGTGGAGCATCGCCACCGTGACGATGAAGGCGAGGAAGAACCAGTTTGCCACGTAGATGTGCGGCTCCTTGCGCCGCATGATCGTGCCGAGGAAGACGGCGAGATAGACCACCCAGACGATCGTCAGCCAAATGTCGACGTACCATTCGGGCTCGGCGTACTCTTTCGACTGCGTGGCGCCGAGGACGTAGCCGGTCGCCGCGAGCACGATGAAGAGGTTGTAGCCCCAGAACACGAACCACGCGGCGTTCCCGCCCCAAAGCCGCGCGGCGCTGGTCCGTTGCACAACGTAAAGCGACGTCGCGATCAATGCGTTGCCCCCGAAGGCGAAGATCACCGCGCTGGTGTGCAGCGGCCGCAGCCGGCCGAAGTTCATGTATCCCTCGGACCAGTCGAAGTTGAGATAAGGAAAGGCCAGCTGGAAGGCGATGAAGGTACCGGCGATGAAGCCGATCACGCCCCAGAACGCGGTCGCGATCACGCCGTAGCGGATCGGTCCGTCGAGATAGCCCGTCGTGTCCCGCAGCGGGCGTGGCTCGTCGAGGCGCCGGATCTCCCACAGGCAAAAGCCGCCGGCGATGAGCATGATGAGGATCGCATGGACCACGTAGGCGAGGTCGCGACCCCAGTTCGCCGCGACGGCGGCGATGAGCGCGACCACGCCATAGAGCACAGCCCGAAGAATCGGCATCATGAATACGTCCCCCAATAGCCATGCCGCCCGAAAGACGGCGTCTGTTCGCCCGTCGACTAGAGGCGATGTCGCGACGGCGATTCCTTGATCTGCGTCAATTGCCGCCGGGGCGGGCTTCCGGACGGCCTGCGACTAGGCGTCGCCGCTCTCCGCCAGAAGCCGGGCCGGATCCGGCACGACGAGGGTTCGCGCCTCGGGCAGTTCGATGATCCCGTCGCGCTTCAGGGCGGATATCTGGCGGCTGACGGTCTCGAGCGTGATGCCGAGATAGTCGGCCATCTGCTCGCGCGTCATCGGCAGTTGCAGCACCCAGCCGCCGCCCGAGCGGTTGCGGCCCAGGCCCGCCGCGCGGCGCCCGAAGATCGAGACGAGGCTCGCGACCTTCTCCCGCGCCGTCTTGCGGCCGAGAAGCAGCATCCACTCGCGCGCGGCATCGAGTTCGTCGAGCGACATCTCGAGCAGCCGCCTTCCGATCCGCGGGGTTCGCTGGACGATCTGCGCGAAATCCTTGCGGCGGAAGCAGCAAAGCGTCACCGCCGAATGCGCGGTGACGTCGAACGAGATCGCCGCGCGGTCAGGCCGCCCGATGAAATCGGATGGCAGAAGAAGCCCCAGCGTCTGTCGGCGGCCGTCCTCCAGCGTCTTCGAGATGGTCGCGTGCCCCTCGACGACGGTGCCGACGAAGTGCGTCTCGTCGCCGGCCCAGAAGATGGGCTCGCCCGGGGCGTAAGTGCGGTAGGACTTGATCCGCTCGAGCACGGCAAGCTCTCCCGGCTCGCAGAGCGAGCAGACCGCGCGATGGCGGATCGGACAGTCGGCGCAGGCGTTGCCGATCGTGTCGAGCATCGGGACGATGTCGTGCATGGTGCGGTACGAGGGTCCTGGTCAGATCCGAAGGTCCAACGAAAGGGTAGGGCATGGCAAGCGGACAAGGCAACCGCCCGGCGGAGTGTCCATCTGTCGCTTCGGCATCCCGAGGGCCCTGGCGACCCGGCGGTCCGGCCGGCGTCTTGCCATCCCTGCCTCGGCGCCGCACGCTCGGTCGGCGCGCGAGCGCCAGGGGGGCCGCGGGATGACGAATCCGCTTTGGGACGGTCTGTTCGGAAGGCATGCCGGCTCGAACGCGCCGTTCCTGCATCTCGCCGACGGCAGCATACTGAGCCATGCCGAGTTCCTGGCGACCGCCGCCCGCTTGGCGCATCTGCTGACCGAGCACGGGTTGCGCCCGCGCGACCGGATCGCTGTGCAGGTCGAGAAGTCGCCCGCCAGCCTCGCCCTATATGCCGCCTGCATTCAGGCCGGGTTCGTCTTCGTGCCGCTCAACCCCGCCTATACGCCGGCGGAGGTCGAGTATTTCGTCTCCGATTCCGGCGCGGCGCTGATCGTCGGCGATCCGTCCTCGGCGGCGCTGCCCGACATCGCCCGCCGCTACGGGGCTCAGCACCTGACGCTCTCGGCGGCGGGGCAGGGGACGCTCGCGGATCTCTCCGCCGGGCCCACCACCTTTCCGACCTGCCCGCGGGCCGGGATCGACCTCGCGGCGCTGCTGTACACGTCGGGCACCACGGGGCGTCCCAAGGGCGCGATGCTGACGCACGGGAACCTCTTGTCGAACGCCAGGACGCTGACGGATCTCTGGCGCTTCACCGCAGGCGACGTCCTGCTGCACGCCCTGCCGATCTTCCACACGCACGGTCTCTTCGTCGCCACCAACGTGACGCTGGCGGCCGGCGGATCGATGCTTTTCCTGCCGAGGTTCGACCTCGACGCCATCGTCGCGGGGCTGCCCCGGGCCACCGCGATGATGGGCGTGCCCACCTTCTACACGCGCCTTCTCGGCGACCCCCGCTTCGACCGCGAGCTCTGCCGCGGCATCCGCCTCTTCATCTCGGGTTCGGCGCCCATGCTGGCGGCCACCCATCGCGAGGTCGAGGCGCGGACCGGGCACCGGGTCCTCGAGCGCTACGGCATGACCGAGACCGGAATGATTTGTTCGAACCCCGTCGAGGGCGAGCGTCGCGTAGGCACCGTCGGACCGGCGCTGCCGGGGGTCTCGGTCCGGGTCATGGCCAAGGGGGCCGAGGTACCGCGGGGCGAGACCGGCGTCGTTCACCTCAAGGGGCCGAACGTGTTCCAGGGCTACTGGGGCAAGCCCCGCAAAACGCGCGAGGATCTGTCGCCCGACGGCTGGTTCCGGACCGGTGACCTCGCCACGATGGACGACGACGGCTACGTCGCCATCGTCGGTCGCGACAAGGACCTCGTCATCTCGGGGGGCTACAACGTCTATCCGAAGGAAATCGAGCAGGTCCTCGACGAGCTGCCGGGGGTCCGCGAATCCTGCGTGATCGGCGCGCCGCATCCCGATCTCGGCGAGACGCTGGTGGCGCTGCTGGTCCCGGGCGAAACGCGCCCCGACGTCGACGCGATCGCGGCGGCCCTCCGGCATCGGCTGGCCGGCTACAAGCGCCCCCGGCTCATCGAGATCGTCGATGACCTGCCCCGGAACGCGATGGGCAAGGTGCAAAAGGCGCATTTGCGCCAGGAATACGCCGACCGCTTCGTCTGATCCCTGCGCGTCTTCGTGCACCGGGGCGGCGTTCCGAGATTTCGGCCGGCGTCGCTTAGGCGGCGTTTAACCAGCGATCCGCGATGACTGCGGCGAGCCAAAGCCGGAGTCACCCATGGCCCATGCAGTACGTTCGCCGGTCCCCGAGGCCGGGGCGGACACGTTCGACGACATCCTGCGCGACGGCCTTGCGGAGTTCGATCTGCAGTTCGGGGTGGTCAGCCGGATCACCGGATCGGTCTATCGGGTGGTCGCGGCGATCAGTCCCGATGACGTCCTGACGCCCGGGGACGAGTTCGACCTCGACAACACCTACTGCGTACACTGTCTGCGGAACCCCGGCGTCACGCGCTATCATTCGGCCGGCACGTCCGAGATTGCCGAGCATCCCTGCTATCGGGTCTTCGCGCTGGAGAGCTACATCGGCATCAGGCTGGCCCAGGGCGGCGAGGTTATCGGCACCTTGAACTTCTCCGGCATCGACGAGCACCGGCCCTTCACCGAAACCGACGTCACAGCGATGGAGCGCCTTGCGGCGCGGGTCGAGGCGTTGTTCTGACACAGTGTGGCTTCCGCCGTCCGTCCCAGCGAACCACTGCCTGCGGCGAACCCGAACCAGCCCCGGAAACCTCCGGGACGATCGCCGCAGGGGAACGCGCCTAGTAGCGCCGCGGCGTGGCGTTGGCGCCGATTGCCGTACCGGCAGCGGCGCCGGCGAGGGTCGCGGCCGTTCGGCCGCTGCCGCCACCGACCTGGCTGCCGACGGCGGCGCCGAGCAGGCCGCCCGTGGCGGCGTTGATGCCCTGGTTGTCCGTGCATCCCGCGGCGAAGAGCGACGCCGAGAGCCCTGCGGCCATGGCGATGTAGCGATAGGTCATGGTTACTTCTCCAACATGTCAAACACCGTCACCGTTCGGGCAACGACCCGAGGCTGCGCATTCTGACTGAATGCGACGCGTCGCGGAAGCCGATTTTGCACCAGAACCGCGGTGTGGGAAAGCCTATGCGACCGGCGTCACCTCGAGCGCCACGGCCTCCTCGATGAGGACGAGGACACGGTCGCCCGGCTGCCGTGTGGCGGCGAAGCGGCGCAGCTCCTCGGCGACGGTGACCGCCGTCACGCGGCCGTCGGGCAACCGCAGCGTCGCGACTGCGGTCGACGGGTTGTAGGAGACGAGCTCGACGACGAAGGTCGTGATCTGGCCGCCGGCGACGCCGGGCCGTGCCCCCTCGGGCGCACGAACGCCGAAGACGTCGGTCAGGGGCTCGCCGGAATCATCAGGATCGGCCATCGCGACGGCGACCGATTCGTAGTAGTCGAGCGTGATCTCGTCGCCCGCCTCGATCTGCCCGAAGTTTCGCGCCTCGTCGCTTACGCGGTAGACGACGGTGCCCCCGTCGCCGCCCTCGACCGCGACGCGCCGGCTTTCGGGGTCGATGGCGAGCACCGTTCCGGTGACGCTGACGGTCTCCTGCCGCGATGCCGACTCGGGCGGCGTGCAGGCGGACGCAACGAGCGCGGCGAGGGTCGCGGCAAAGGCGAGGGCGAGACGCGGCATCGACATGTTCCTCAATGGGGCAGGGGTCCGACGGGCAGAGACTCGAACGGGGCGCCCAAGTCAACGTCGGACCGGATGGGCTCAGCGGATGCCCGCCGCGGGCTTGCCCTGTCGACCGGCGAGGTCGACCGGTCCGCGGGCGTCCTGCCGGTACCACCGCGCGATCGTCGCGCGCTCGGTCGGTTCCATGTAGGTGAGGTTGCCCGGCGGCATGGCGTGCGATACGGCTGCCTGCAGGTAGATCTCGCGCGCGGCGCGGGCGACGTCGGCCTCGGTCTCGAGCACGACGCCCTTCGGCGCCCAGCGGATGCCCTCCCAGTAAGGCTCGCGCGCATGGCACATGGAGCAGCGGCCGGCGACGATCGAATGCACCTCGTCGAAACCGGCGCTCGCCACCACGCGCTCCTCCGCCACGGTGAGGGGCCGCGCCTCCGCCTCCTCGATCGGGCCGTACAGCGGCGCCGTCGAGAGCCACATGATGGCGATGAAGATCCCGGCCGTCGCCGCCCAGGTCCAGGTCGGGTTCCCGGCCCGCGCGTGTCGGGTGTTGAAGTAGTGGCGGATGGTCACGCCCATGAGGAACACGAGCGCCGCGATGATCCACGCATGCTCGGTCGACGTCGCCAGCGGGTAGTGGTTCGACAGCATCAAAAACAGCACCGGCAGGGTCAGGTAGTTGTTGTGCGTCGAGCGCAGCTTGGCGATCTTCCCGTACTTCGGGTCGGGCGTGCGACCGGCCTTGAGGTCGTCGACCACGATCCGCTGGTTCGGCATGATGACGAAGAAGACGTTGGCCGACATTATCGTCGCCGTGAAGGCGCCGAGGTGCAGCATCGCTGCCCGTCCGGTGAAGACCTGGTGGTAGCCCCACGACATCGCCACGAGCAGTACGAAGAGCAGCAGCATGAGGAGGGTCGGCCGCTCCCCCAGCCCCGACGTGCAGAGCCGGTCGTAGACCAGCCAGCCCACCGTCAGCGACGCGGCCGAGATCAGGATGCCCTGCCAGACGGCGAGGTCGGCCTTCCCGGGGTCGATCAGGTAGAGTTCCGCCCCGACCCAGTAGACGATCATCAGAAGCGCCGCGCCCGAGAGCCACGTGGCGTAGCTCTCCCACTTGAACCAGGTCAGGTGCTCGGGCATCCGCTCGGGCGCCACCATGTACTTCTGGATGTGGTAGAAGCCGCCGCCGTGCACCTGCCACTCCTCGCCATGG
>CAYMRW010000140.1:0-6425 GCA_964392825.1 uncultured Rhodobacterales bacterium | reverse complement strand
CGGGTCTGGCCGTTCCAGCGGGCGACGAAGGCGAGGCCGTGGGCGATGTCCTCGACCTCGATGTCGACGGGCGTCGGGTCGAGGAGGTCGAGCCGGCGCCCCGAGAGCATCCGCTGCCATGCCCGTGCCTGACGTGCCACCCGTGCCTCCGCCGATGTCCGTGGCCCCCCGTTTCCCGCCACGAGGGCGACGCCGCAAGGGGCGGAGCCATGGTCGCGCGCGACGGGTCCGGCCAGATGACCGGCCGCCCGGGACCGCATCGAGAGCCGGCCCGGTCCTCGTCGGCGGTTTCCCGGCGCGGAAGGGGCGGCCACGGGCCGCACACCTCACGCCGCGTCGTCGCGCTCGGGCAGCGGACCCGGGATTGACGCGCCCCGCCCTGCCACTACCCATCGCGGCGATGCACGCTCCCCCCGATACCGACGGACGGCACGCCCGTCTCGGTCCCCTCCTCTACTTCCGGGGGGTCACGTCGGGGCGCGTGTCGCTCGCGGCCATCGTCGCCCGGCATCGCGATGCCGCGCCGTCCGCGATCTGCGCCAACGGGGCCGAGGTCTTGCCCGAGGCGATCCTGCACTGCGGCGACCACGTGGTCGACCGCTATGCCTTCGACCTGCCGGCCCTGGCCGACGCGAGCTACACCTGCGACGGCGAGCGCATCGCGGTCGATTGCGACCATGGCGGCGACCTCAGGATCGCCTTCGCCTCGTGCAACGGACAGGAGCACGGCGACCTCGACCGCGACATGGACGAACGCGACGCGATGTGGCGCCGGATGGCGGCGGAGCACCGGGCGCGGCCGTTCCATCTGCTCCTGCAGGGGGGCGACCAGATCTATGCCGACGAGGTGACGGCGACGCATCCGGCGACCGCGGACTGGCCCCGGCGCGTGCCTGCGTCGCTGTCGGCGGGGGAGCGGACCGATCTCAGCCGGGCGCTGACGGCGGGCTTCGTCCGGCGGTATCTCGCGACGTTCGGACAGCCGGGCTACGCATGGCTTGCGGCACGGGTGCCGACCCTCGCCATGTGGGACGACCACGACATCTGCGACGGCTGGGGGTCCCTGCCCGAGGACATCCTGCGCTCGGCCGCCGGAGAGGTGCTGTTCGAGACTGCGCGGTCGATGTTCCTCGTCTTCCAGATGGGGGAGGCTCAGGAGACGCTGCCCCGGCACGTGGACGACCGCACGGGCGCGAGTCTCGGCTGGACCCTGGACCTGCCGGGTCTCCGGATCGTCGCCCCGGACC
The DNA here is from genome assembly GCA_964392825.1 of uncultured Rhodobacterales bacterium. Lineage (GTDB taxonomy): Bacteria > Pseudomonadota > Alphaproteobacteria > Rhodobacterales > Rhodobacteraceae > Roseitranquillus. The sequence continues at coordinate 5,178 of CAYMRW010000140.1, read as the reverse complement.
TTCGGTCGGAGCGGACCAAGGCGCGCATAATGGGGCCCGTGGGATGGCGCGGGCTCGAGGCCGCCTTCGCCGCCCCGCCGGAGCGGGTGCTCCTCGTCTCGAGCGTCCCGGCACTCGGCCCGCGCCTGTCGCTGGTCGAGCGCGTGATGCAGCGGACACCGTGGGCCGAGAAGTACGAGGACGACCTGCGCGACCAGTGGCAGAGCCGCGCCCACCGCGAGGAATGGCGGCGGCTCCTCCGGCAGCTCGTGGACATGCGCGAGCGGGGAACCGACGTCACCGTGATCTCGGGCGAGATCCACCTCGCGACCCGCGCCACCATGGCGACGGCGGCCGGTCCGGTGCATCAGCTCGTCGCCTCGGGCGTCGCGCATCCGGCGCCGGGCCGCGCCTATGCGCGGGCCCTCGGCACGCTCGCCCGGCTCGGCGAGGCGCCGCTGTCCGGGCATCCGGTGCGGCTCCATCCGCTTCCCGGGCGCCGCACGATCTACACCGCCGAGCGGAACTACCTCGTGCTCGAGCGGACGACCGGCGCGTGGAGCGCGGGCTGGGAGCTCGAGAGGGGCGGCCGGACTGCATCCCTCGCCATCTAGGCGTCGGTGTCGCAGGCAGGCCGATTGCGGTATGGTGCGCGCCCGAGATGCGCTACGACCCCTCGCGATGCGGGCGGCACGGGACATTCCTGGCAGAGCAGCCGCGGCGCTGCGGCTCTGCGTGGTCCTGGCGCTGTTCCTCGCCGCGTGGCGCGCCGATCCTGCCGGGGCGGCGGAGCACACGTTCGGCCCTCTCGCGGGCGGGTCGATCGACGACATCTGCAATGCGGCCAACGGGTATCCGGCTTCATCCTCGGACCATTGCTGTCCGGCCGCAGGGCTGCCGCCAGCGTGGCCGCTCGGCGCCGCTTCGGGTCGGAGCCTGCGCCGCTTCGGGAACCGGAACGCGGATACCGCGCGGGGGACCGGACCGTCGCGCCGCCATGCGCACGGCGTGCGGGCGCCGCCGGGGGTGCCGCCGGCGCGAGATCCGCGCGAGAGGTCCCACGATCGGCCCCACCGGCCACCCCGTTCCGTGAGAGAGACATGAGACTTTCCCTTGCCCTTGCCGCCGCGCTCGCTGCGGCCGCCCCGGCCGCCCCGGACACGCGCGCCACGGGCGGCATAACCGTGACCGACGCCATCGCGTTCGAGACCGCACCGACCGCGATGGCGGGCGGCGGCTACATGACGATCACCAACGGCGGTCCCGAACCCGACCGGCTCGTCGGGGTCCGGGCCAACTTCCCGCGCGTCGAGCTGCACGAGACGGTGGAGACCGACGGCGTCGCCCGGATGCAGAAGGTGGCGTCGATCGAGGTGCCGCCGGGCGAGAGCGCCGCGCTGCGTCCGGGGGGCCGCCACGTGATGTTCATGGGGCTCGGCGGCGATCCGCTCGAACAGGGCGAGACGGTGCCGGTGACGCTGGTGTTCGAGCGCGCGGGCGAGGTCGAAGTGGTTCTCACCGTGGTTGCGCGGGATGCGCCGGCGCACGACATGCCCGAGACGGATGCGCCCACGAAATGAGTGCCGGCCGGGCGTCGCACCGACGCCCAGCCCCATCCTGCAGGAAACGCCCATGAAACCCACTCTCATCGGATCCGTCGCAGCCGTCGCGGCCCTCGGCCTTGCCGCCGGCGCCTGGTTCGCGCTGCGGCCTGTGGAGGGGCTCTTCGCCGGGTGCGGCGACAGCGTCGTTGCGGGCGAGGCCGATATCGGCGGCCCCTTCACCCTCGTGAGCGAAACGGGGGCGACGGTGACCGACACCGACGTCTTCACCGAGCCGTCGCTCGTCTATTTCGGCTTCACCTTCTGCCCCGACGTCTGCCCGCTCGACAACGCGCGGAACGCGGCCGCGACCGACATCCTCGCCGAGCGCGGCATCGCGGTGCAGCCCGTCTTCATCTCGGTCGACCCGGAACGCGACACGCCCAAGATGGTCCGCGACTTCACCGACCTCTTCCACCCCGAGATGCTGGGCCTCACAGGCAGCCCCGAGCAGGTGGCCACGGCGTCGCGGGCCTACCGCACCTACTACCGCGCCGAGGACACCGACGACCCGTTCTACCTCGTAGATCACTCGACCTTCACGTACCTTGTCCTGCCCGAACACGGCTTCGTCGAGTTCTTCCGCCGCGACGCCACGGCGGAGGAGGTGGCCGAGACGACGGCCTGTTTCGTCGAGGCCGCCTGAGCGGCGTCAGAGGCCAGGGACGCGGCGCAGCCAGCGCTGCACGAAGTCGAGCTTGTCGCGGACCGGATCGGTCAGGACGAACGGGTAGAGATCGGGCAGGTCGAGCGAGCGGTTGACGTGATTGACGGCGAGCGCCGCGTGCGCGGCCAGCGTCACCACCCGGTCCGCGTCGGCCTCGGCATAGGCGTCGAAGCCGGGCGGCGGCCCTTCGGGCGTCGAGAGACCCGCCGCGGCGACGCTGTCGAGAAGGTCGACGAGGTGGAGCGCGTGCGCCACCGTTTCCGCCCAGTCCTCGTGCGGATGCGCGGTGGCGTAGCTCGTGATGTACGAGCCGTCGTTTGGCGCAGGGTTGGCATAGTGCACCTTCAACGCCTCGCCGTAATCCGCCGTCTCGTCGCCGAAGAGATCGCGGAAGGCGGGCGTGAAGCCCGGATCCGCGGTGAGGCGCAGGAACAGGAAATGCGCCATCTCGTGCCGGATGTGTCCGGTCATCGTACGGTAGCGCTCGTCGAGATCCTCCTGCCGCTTGGCGCGGACCGCCTCGGACGCCTCGGTCACGTTGATCGTGATGACGCCGTCGGCGTGGCCCATGACGACGTTCTCGCCGCCCGCGAGCGTCGCCTCCGACAGCAGGCGGAACGTCGGCCGGTCACCCCGGTCGGCTGGCAGGAACCAGCCCCAGCGGGCCAGGTTCGCGAGCACCCAGCGCTTGGCGAGCTCGGTCCCCGACCAGAGGGCGGCGTTGTCGGGCGCCCGAAGGTCCGGGACGACGTCGGTCATCTCGCACGACGCGCAGAGAAGCCCCTCTCCCGGTGCCGACCAGTTGCAGGCGATGTCGTCCCGGTTGGCGCAGAACCACCCGCCGTCCTGCATCAGCTGACGGGCGACGTCGAAGGTGACGGGCTGGCCGCAGGCGCAGGCGAGGTTGTGGAAGTAGACCGGCCCCGCGCAGGACGGGCATCGAAAGATCTGCATGGTCGTCCCCCAAGCTCCGAAGCCTCGGCCAACCCTCACGCCCCGCAATGGTTCCACCGGCGGCCGGCGTGAAACGAGATGGGCTCGGGCTGACGGAACCGGCGGCCCGTCGGGCCGGCGCCGTCAGACCCCCCCGGGGGATCCGGCGCGTATGTGCGCGACGCAGACCAGCGCTCTGAGCAGGGCGAGACTGACCGTCGGCGCGTTGCCGTTGCCGATGATCATGTCGTTGTCCCGCGACGAGGATTCGCGAAGCGCGCAGTGCCAGTGACCGTGGGGCTCGGTCGCTGTGCCGCGCAGCGAGATGGTCCAGCCCGGCAAGCAGCGGTCGACGAGGCGCAAGACCGCCTCCGTCGGTTCGGACAGAAACTCGGGATGCGCGGGCGCGTTCGGAAAGATGGCGCGCAATTCGTCCGCGGTGTCGTGGAGGAGCGCCTGATCGATGTCCTCGGCCGCATCGACACGCGCCTTCACCGCGTCCAGCGTCGCCTTGCTCATGTCGGTCTCCCGTCCTGTCTTTCGGTACTAGATCGCCCGACCGCACCACCAGCGTTGACCGAGGTCAATTCATCATCCCGCGCTTTCGCGGAAATGGGGGAGGTCCGAACGAGGAGGCGACGACATGGCGCACGACACGCGGAGCGTGATCTGGTTCGACGAGCTGGCGCGGGGCGACGTCGCCCTCGTCGGCGGCAAGAACAGCTCCCTGGGGGAGATGGTGCAGCAGCTGGGCGAGCGGGGCATCCGCGTGCCGCCCGGCTTCGCGACGACGTCGGATGCGTTCCGCGCGTACCTCGCCGCGAACGAGATGAATGCCCTGATCGGCGAGACGCTGGCGCGGCTGAAGGCGGGCGGCATCACCCTGCATCAGGCCGGCATGCGGATCCGCGAGGCCATCGCGCATGGTCAGTGGCCCGCCGACATCCGCGCCGACATCGTCGAGGGATACAGCGAGCTCTGCCGGCGTGCCGGCGTCGACAACGTGCCGGTCGCGGTCCGCTCCTCGGCCACCGCCGAGGACCTGCCGGACGCGAGCTTCGCGGGCCAGCAGGAGACCTATCTCAACGTCCGCGGCGAGGCGGAACTGCTGCAGGCCTGCCGCCAGTGCTACGCCTCGCTCTTCACCGACCGCGCGATCAGCTACCGCGAGGCCAAGGGGTTCGAGCACGAGAAGGTGGCGCTGTCGATCGGCGTGCAGCGGATGGTGCGCTCCGACATCTCGGGGTCGGGCGTGATGTTCTCGATCGACACCGAGTCGGGCTTCGACAAGGTCGTCCTGATCAACGCCGCCTGGGGCCTCGGCGAGAACGTCGTGCAGGGCGCCGTCAGCCCCGACGAGTACGAGGTCTACAAGCCCTTCCTCGACAGCCCCGGCCTCAAGCCCATCGTCGAGAAGACCCGCGGCGCCAAGGAGATCAAGATGATCTACGGGCGACGCGGCGAGGCGCAGACCCGCAACGTGCCGACCTCCAAGGCCGAGCGCGGGGCGTTCGTCCTGAGCGACGACGAGATCCTGGAGCTCGCGCGGATGGCGGTGACGATCGAGGACCATTACGGCCAGCCGATGGACATGGAATGGGCCAAGGACGGTGAGACGGGCGAGCTCTTCATCGTGCAGGCGCGTCCCGAGACGGTGCAGTCGCGCGCCGAGGCGGGGCAGCTCAAGTCCTACACGGTCAAGGAGGCCGGTCCGCCGGTCTGCGTCGGGCTCAGCGTCGGCGACGCGGTGGCGGCGGGGCGCGTCTGCCTGATCGAGCACGCCCGCGACATCGACCGGTTCGTCGACGGCGCCATCCTCGTCACCGGCACCACCGACCCCGACTGGGTGCCGATCATGAAGCGCGCCTCGGCCATCGTCACCGACCACGGCGGGCGCACCAGCCACGCCGCCATCGTCAGCCGCGAGCTCGGGCTGCCCGCCATCGTCGGCACCGGCGACGCCACCCACGTCCTGCACGACGACCAGGAGGTGACGGT
>CAYMRW010000139.1:0-6469 GCA_964392825.1 uncultured Rhodobacterales bacterium | reverse complement strand
GATGATCGTGGCGCAGTCCGCGCGTCAGGTCTCGCTCGGCGTCGCATTCGCCCCGTCCGAGATCGCCGGGCCCATCGGCGGGTTCGTGGTGATGAGCGCGCTCGCGCTTCTCTTCCTCATCCGTCTGCTGCGCCGGGTGTAGCGTCCCCGACCCTGGATACGCCCGGGACGCGGTCAGGCGCGGAGCGGCGCAACCTCGGCGACGCCGAGGGCGGCGAGCGCGGTCGCCGCGATGTCGCCCGCCGAGAGCCCGGCGTCGGCATACATTTCGGCGGGAGAGCCCTGCTCGATCACCCGATCGGGCAGCGTCATGGTGCGGATGCGCAGGCCCCGGTCGAGCGCACCGGCGGCGGCGAGGTGGTGCAGCACGTGGGCGCCGAAGCCGCCCGGCGCGCCGTGCTCGACCGTGACGAGGGCGCCATGGTGCTGCGCGAGCTGACCCACGAGGTCGGTGTCGAGCGGCTTGGCGAAGCGGGCGTCGGCGACCGTCGCGGTGACGCCGCGGGCGGCGAGCGCCGTCCGTGCCTCGAGGCAATCGGCGAGCGTCGCCCCGTAGGCGAGGAGCGCCACGTGGTGCCCCTCGGCGACGACGCGGCCACGGCCGATCTCGAGCGGTCGGCCGCGCTCGGGCAGCTCGACCCCGATGCCGTTGCCGCGTGGATAGCGGAAGGCGATGGGCCCGTCGTCGAAGGCGGCGGCCGTGGCGACCATGTCGACGAGCTCGGCCTCGTCGGCGGCGGCCATGACGGTGAAGCCCGGCAGGTTGGCGAGATAGGCGATGTCGTAGGCGCCGGCATGGGTGGCGCCGTCGGCGCCGACGAGGCCGGCGCGGTCGATGGCGAAGCGCACCGGCAGGCGCTGCAGCGCCACGTCGTGCACGACCTGGTCGTAGGCCCGCTGCAGGAACGTCGAGTAGATGGCGCAGAACGGCCGGAGCCCGCCCGCCGCCATGCCGGCGGCGAAGGTGACGCCGTGCTGCTCGGCGATGCCGACGTCGAAGACGCGCGACGGGAAGGCCTTGGCCATGAGGTCGACGCCCGTGCCCGAGGGCATGGCGGCGGTGACCGCGACGATCCGCGGGTCGCGCCGCGCCTCGTCGGTCAGGGCCTGCCCGAAGACCTTGGTGTAGGCGGGCGCGGTCGCGGCGGACTTCTTCTGCGCACCCGAGGCGACGTCGAACCGGGCGACGCCGTGATACTTGTCGGCCGAGGTCTCGGCCGGGGCGTAGCCCTTGCCCTTGACGGTGACCGCGTGGATCAGGATGGGCCCGTGGGCCCGGGCACGGGCGGCGCGCAGGACCGGCAGGAGCTGCCCCATGTCGTGACCGTCGATCGGGCCGACGTAGCCGAAGCCGAGTTCCTCGAAGAGGGTGCCGCCACCGGGCCAGCCGCTGACGAGCTGGCGGGCTCGCCGGGCGCCGTCCCTCAGGGGGCCGGGAAGCGCCGCCTCGAAGCCCTCCGAGAGCTTCTCGAAGGCGGCGAAGGGAGCGCCGGCGTAGAGCCCGGAGAGGTAGCGCGACATGGCCCCGACCGGCGGCGCGATCGACATCTCGTTGTCGTTGAGGATGACGAAGAGACGGCGGCCCTGGGAGCCCGCGTTGTTCAGCGCCTCGTAGGCCATGCCGGCCGAGATGGCGCCGTCGCCGATGACGCAGACGGCGTCGCCCGTGGGCTGCCCCATGTCGCGGGCGACGGCAAAGCCGAGACCCGCCGAGATCGAGGTCGAGGAATGCGCGGCGCCGAACGGATCGTGCGCGGATTCGGACCGCTTGGTGAAGCCCGAGAGGCCGTCCTTCGCCCGGAGCGTGCGGATGCGGTCCCGCCTGCCGGTCAGGATCTTGTGCGGATAGCACTGGTGGCCGACGTCCCAGATCAGCTTGTCGCGCGGCGTGTGGAAGACCGCGTGGATCGCCACCGTCAGTTCGACCACGCCCAGCGACGAGCCGAGATGCCCGCCCGTCTCAGAGACCGCGTCGACGGTCTCGGCCCTGAGCTCCGCGGCGAGGCGGGCGAGGTCGGCATCGCCCAGCGTCCGCAGGTCCGAGGGCCCGGCGATCCGGTCGAGGAGCGGGGTGACGGGACGGGACATGGCGCGCCTCCTTTCCAGGAAGAAAGAGCGCCGCGGAAGCGTCAGCCGCCGCGGCGCGAGGTGCCTGTTGCCAGCAGGATGGGAACCGGGACGGTGAGGTCCCGTCTTTCGGGCCTGGCGAACGGCCCGATCGGGTGGTCGGGGCCCGCGGCGTTCATCGCCGCCGGGCCTCAGACGCTCCGGACGGCGCCCTCGGCGGGCGCCGTGATGCGCAGGACGAGCGGGTCTGGCGCCTGCTTCGACTCGGGCGGCAAGAGGCCCGCGATGGCGACGAAGACGAAGATGAAGGCGAGTCCGACGATGAAGATCAGCGCCCCGTACATCGCCCCCGTCGTCATCTTCGCGAGGATCCAGAAGCGCAGGGTCGGCGCCGGCTCGCTCTTGAGGTACCAGTGACGTTCGTTCATCGGTCGAGCCTCCTTCAGTTCGGCGCGTAGCCGTGGTCCTGCGCCCACACGTACCAGTTGTCGACGACGGTGCCGGTGAGCAGGATGCCGATGCCGCCGGTAAGCGTGGTCAGGACCGCGAACCACCAGGCCCAGCGATGGATCCCCTCCATCGTGGCGTTGAACCCCATGGTCCAGCGCCAGAACAGACCCGCACGCTCGGACGCCGTTCCGCGGTCGAGGATCTGCTCGAGTTCGCGGTCGCCGCCGAGACGGGAGACGGCGAGGATCGTCGCCCCGTGCATCGCGAAGAGCAGGGTCGAGCCGTAGAGGAATACGATGCTGAGCGCGTGGAACGGGTTGTAGAAAAGGTTGCCGTAGGTCAGCGAGAACAGGTTGGTCCAGTCGAGGTGCGGGAAGATGCCGTAGGGCACGGCCTCGGACCACGAGCCCATCAGGATCGGCCGGAAGAGGCCGAGAACCAGGAACAGCCAGATGGCGCTGCCGAAGGCCCAGAACACGTGCTTGCCCATGCCGAGCTGCTCGGCCAGCACCCATGAGCGCGCCCACCAGGTCAGCACCGCGATCAGCAGAAAGAACGAGGCGATGAGGAAGAGCCCGCCGTCGTTCAGCGGCGGGAAGCCGAGGCCGTATTCCGGCGCCGGCGGCTCGAGCGCGAGATAGAAGAGGTCGCGGAAGAAGATCGCCGGGTTGTAGTCGACCTGCGCCCAGAACGAGGCGCCGACGAGGAAGAACCAGATCGAGCCGGTGGCCAGCGACACCACCCCGAACGGCCCGAGGTAGATCGGGCCGAGCTGGGCGTTCCCCAGCCAGCCGAGCAGCTGGCTGAACCCGGCCCCCTTGGTACGGTCGCGCAGGTCGGCGTCCTCGACCATGCCCATCTCGGGCGGCCCCTGGACCTGCACCTGGCTGAAGATGTTCTGATATTCGGGCATCGGATCCTCCTTACAGGTCCGCCCACCAGGGCAGTTCGAGATACCAGTCCCACCACGCGATCCACTCTTCGAACCAGATCGTGCCGGAGATGACGATGCAGATGGCGCTCCAGATCCCGGCGTTCAGCGCGAGCAGAAGGCCCAGGCGATGGATGCCGAGAGGCCCGATCGAGTAGCCGATGAAGTCGCGGAAGAACGTGTCCTCGTGCTCGGGCGCGCGGACGGTCTTGCCCTTGGCGGGGTTCGCCGCGGACAGGATCAGCGAGCCGTGGAGCGCGAGCGCCAGCGTCGTGGTGAAGAAGAACGTCACCGCGATCATGTGCGCCGGATTGTAGTGGAAGTTGCCGTAGGCGTAGCCGACGTTCGAGACCCAGTCGAGATGGGTCCAGATGCCGTAGGGAAAGGCGTAGCCCCAGGCGCCCATCAGGATCGGCCGGATCACGACGAGCGTCGTGTAGGCGAGGATGGCGATGCCGAAGGCCACCGGCACGTGGAAGCCGATGCCGAGCTTGCGGCAGATCTCCACTTCGCGCAGCATCCACGAGATGAAGGCGCCGTGGGCGCAGATGGTGATGATCTGCCAGAGCCCGCCATCCTCGAGCGGCGCGGCCCCGAGCCCGTATTCGAGAGGCGGCGGGTCGATGGAGATGAGCCAGGGGTTCCACACCCCCTCGATCGCGGTGCCGTAGAAGATCAGCACCGTGCCGAGCCCGGCGAAGAAGATCGTCGTGACCCCGAAGAAGCCCACGAAGAACGGCCCGACCCAGAAATCGAACAGGTCGCCGCCGATGAGCGTGCCTCCCGGCACGCGGTATTTCCGTTCGAAGTTGAGAAGCGCCATGTCGCGTCACCCCGGTCTGTCGTGAGGTTTCCGCGGGCGACCCCGGAAGGCCGCCCGCGGAGATCGTGTCAGTCCTCCACGACCACAGCTTCTGCTCCGGGGACGCCGTACTTGAGTGCCGACGTCTCGAACCAGTTGTAGCGATCGGTGGAGAGCAGGACGAGATGGATCATCGCCGCCAGTAGGAAGAGGAAGACGCCCTGCGCCACGAAGACGCGACGCGGGTCGAAGACCAGCCAGATCTTGTAGAACTTGCTCATGTCTTACGCCCCCCTCAGAACCACGGACGCCAGATGAACACCGCCAGATGAGCGACGACGGCGACGGCTGAGAACAGCCAAAGCCCGCTCATGTAGACGGAGTGCAGCTCTTGCGCCTGCTCGTCGGTGAGACCTGTGAAGGACAGGTCGGTTCTATCAGCCATGTTGATCCTCCGGATCTGGTGACTGAGCCGCGGGCCCCGCGGCGGGGTTTGCCGTCCACCTCTTCAGGCGTCGGGCCATCCCTCCCCTTGCGGTTCGGGATCGGGTGATGCGGCTTACGCCGCGAAGATCATGGGCGTGATGATCCGCGCCTGGCTCCAGGCGCGGGACACGGGCCCCTTGTCGCTGAGGCTTCCCCGCTTGAGCGCTCTCAAGCCCCAGGCCAGCGTCGCCAGCGGCAGCGCGGCGAGGAAGATGACGGCGAAGTAGACGGTGAACTCGCCCCGGCCGGTATGATGGCGGGCGCGGGGCGCGGCGAAGCCGCCCTCGATCGTCTGGTCGGTCATGGTGCCTCCTTGGTGGATGCGGGGGGCCCGAGGGCCGAAACGGTCTCGCGGACGACGCGCTCGGCCCCCTGGGCCAGCGCGGCGCGCTCGGCCGCGTCGCGAAGCTCCTTCGCGGCCGAGATGCGGGTGAGGACCGGATGCTGTGCCACAATCCGGTCGAGCTCGGCCTGCGCGTCCTCGTCCCACGGGAAGTCGCGGCGCAGCGTCGTCGGCGTCGCGTCCGCCGCGTCGAGCGCGGCGCCGGTCGGCAGGATGTGGAAGAGCGCGTCGAAGAGGCCGTTGCAGACCTCCTGCACGAGGTAGGTGGCACCGGCGTAGCCCATGAACGGCGTTCCCGTGGCACGGCGGATCGCGGCGCCGGGGAAGGACGCCGGGATGAAGGCAGGCTTCGGCCCGTGCCCCCCGGCCTGCTCGGCGAGGTAGATCTTCTCGTTGATCGACCCCATCAGGACCAGCGGATGCGATGATGCGATGAGGCTGCGGACCTCGTCGTTGTTGGTCTTGGACCCCGCCGTGCGGGCGACGGCGAAGGCGCAGGGCAGCCCGAGGTCGCCTTCGAGGAAGTGGCGGATGCCGCGGGCATAGGTCTCGGTCGCGACGATGCCGAAGCCGGCGGTGCCGAAGAAATCTTGCGTGACGCTGCGCCATAGGTCCCAGAGCGGCTTCAGCGTCGAGTGCTTCTCGCGCGCGATGAAGGGCTCGGGATCGAGGCCCAGCATCTCGCCCAGCTTGCGCAGGAACTTCGTGGTCGACTCAAGGCCGATCGGCGCCTGCAGGTACGGCTTGCCGAGGCACTCGGCCAGGCCGCGGCCGAACTCGCGGTACATCACCACGTTGGCGTCGGCGTTCACCAGGTTCCGCATCTCGGCGAGGTGCGCGCCGAGCGGCAGCACCATGTTGACCTCGGCCCCGATCCCCTCGATCAGCCGGCGGATCTCGTGCAGGTCCGAAGGCGCGTTGAAGACGCCGTACATCGGCCCGAGGATGTTGACGCGGGGGGCGGCCCCCTCCTCGCGCTTCTTCTCCGGCGGGATCCGGCCCTTGGTCATGCCGAACTCGGTGAAGAGCCAGGTCATCGCCCGGTCGGCGGCCTGCCACTGGTCCTCGTCGATCGTCCTGGGGAGAAACCTCTGGATGTTGGTGCCCTGCGGCGTCACCCCGCCGCCGATCATCTCGGCGATAGAGCCGGTGACGACGACCGCCGGCAGCCCACCGGACCGTCGATGACGACCTGCAGTCCCTTCACCGCGGTGAAGGCATAGACGGCGCCCCAGTAGCCGCCGGCCCGGTCGTGGTCCTGGATCAGCATTGCGGCACCTGTGGATATGTGCGGGGACGGATCATCAGATCATCTCCGCGGCCTTCGCCGCCTTGGCCTGCTTGTCGAGCTTCTTCTGGTGCGCCGCGCGGAAGTCGGGGCGCAGGTTCG